>JASFEV010000129.1:0-12126 GCA_050124655.1 Desulfobacterales bacterium | reverse complement strand
AGAAAATCACTCGAGGAGCGCCCGGGGAGCAACCGTATGGCGGCTGAAATAGGTTTCAGACGAAATATGGGCCTGTTTATGGCGGTCATGATCGGTATTGGCGCCACGATGGGGCCGGGGATTTTTGCCCTGCCGGGCGAACTGGCGCATATGATCGGCCCGCTGGGTGTTCTCGTCTATCTGGCGATGGGTTTTTTAACCGTATTTACCGCCTTAAATTACAGCGAGCTCAGCGCAGCCATCCCGTTAGCCGGCGGCGGATATTCCTTTACCAGCAGAACACTCAACAGGCCCGTGGCGTTTTTCACGGGTTGGTTTTTCTGGATCGGCAACACGCTTGCCTGTGCGATGTACGCCCTCATCTTTTCCCTGACGATCCGTGCCTACTTTTTACCGGAAGCCAGCATCGCCCTCATCACCCTGATCACCACAGTTGTATTCACGGCCATCAATTTCGTGGGAATGAAGGAAGCCATTATCATTATTACCATCATGAATCTGGTGGAATTGGCGGTTCTGGTCGGCGTCGCTGCGCTCGGTTTCACCGATATTGAGCCGCTTAATTTGGAGCCTTTGGCGCCAATGGGATGGGGCCCCTTTGTTCCGGCGATGGCCCTCATCTATATTTCCTATGTCGGGTTCGAACTGATCTCGAATGCGGCTGAAGAGATCATTGAACCGAGCAAGAACATTCCGCGAGCGATCTTGATCACATTAGGCATCAGCACCGCCATCTACGTCTTCGTGGTCGGTGTCATGATGGGCACCGTAAATTATACCGAACTTGCCCAGAGCGACATCCCGTTCATCTTCACTGCCGAGCGGCTTTTCGGCGCTTGGGGACGTTGGGCCGGCATCACAGCGACTATTATGGCGAGTCTATCGGCATTCAGTGTGACATTGGGCGCCAGCGCCCGTATTTTATACGCATTGGGGCGCGACAGGCATTTTCCCTATTTTTTCTCCAGGCTGCACCCGAGATTCCAAACGCCATACATTGCGCTTTTTATTTGTGCCCTGATTGTAATTATTTTCAGCTCCTCCGGCATCGTTAAATTTGTGGCTTCTTTGAGTGATTTCGGCTACCTGATGGGGCTTGGGATAATCAATTATTCGGTAATTCCATTACACAAGCGCATGCCGAATTTGAGACGTCCATTTCAAACCCTATTTTTCCCCTGGATTCCTATCCTAGGCGTTATTACGACCTGGATGTTCGTTCCGGCATTAGAACTCAGAAGTTTTGTTCTGGGTGGGATCCTGACATTGGTTGGAAGTGGAATATATCTTTTTAACGCTGATAACCGCGCTGAAGTTATTAAATTGGCAAACTTTTTTGTAAAATCCGTGAAAGTGTTTATAAACAGATTAAGGAGAATGCGTATGCGAGTGCTTATTCTCAGTGGAGAAAAACAAGGCCAAAACATAGCAGACCGGCTCCTGGCAAAAGATGAGTATCAGATGATGTTTCGTTCAGCGGAACACCAGGTAACATTCATTGAAGAAGACGATGCGCTTTGCAAGGAACTTGAACAACGCTACAATGTTCCCATTTACCAGGGCGACGGCACGAAGAAGGAATTATTAAAACAGGTGGGCGTTGATAATATTGATGTTGTCATTGCTGCCTTTGAAGATGATGGTCGAAATGTCATTGCGGCCCTCCAGGCCAGACAGTTAAATCTTGAAAAAGTCATCGCCATTGTCCAAGATAGTGAATACACAAATCTCCTTGAGCAAAACAGGGTAGTGGTCGTAAATGCACCCTGGGCAACGGCAGCTATGGTTGAAAATATTCTGGACAATCCCGTTTTAGCGCAGCTTTTCGAATTTGGAATAGGTGCAGCAAGTCTTTTGGAAGTGAGTGTGCCTGAAGATGCAACTGTAAAGGGAAAGCTCATCCGAGATATTGACATACCCAAAGGGTGTTTGATTGCCGCGATCATCAGAGATGGCCAATTTGTGGTTCCACGCGGCGCAACATCTATCGAAGTTGACGATCGCGTCATTTTCATCGGACCGGCCTCTGCCATAAAAAAAGCATTTGATACATTTAAGCTCAAAAAATAAAAGGTTCCAGGCTTCTTATTGAAGGTTTAAAACAATGAAATTACTAAAACCCAAGGTCAAAGATTATCCGGGCAAGCACATCGAAGTAAAAATAGAGAACCCCGACCTTGATTTTGTAGAGGCAAAGGATCTTGCCAAGCAAAAGGCAAAAGAGTTTTGCACTGATCCGATGCTGCTGTCCTGGTACCAGGGAAAAACGGGCGAATCGTATCCGAATTTAGAGTGCGGCACGGGTGATAAGCCGGCCTGGATTGTTTATGCCGAATCAAGAAGTGGCAACCTGACCATTGATATCAATGCAGGACAATACATATTTATTTACCTTGCATTTGAGTAGTGGCTGAAATGCTTTGCCAATAAAAAAACAATCCAAGGTGGCTGTGTTATTCATTTAAGGTTCAAATTAATTTTAATGTCGTGAATTCACAATTCAAGATTTGCCCCCCCCTCACCCCCTCACTTAAACAAAGTTGTGACCGTCTACTGAAACTTAGGACAAAAGGCTTCTGACATTTTTTCACGTAATGTCGTCAGACTGTATGGTTTTTTAAGGAAACCGTTAAATCCGTTATTAATGACTACTTGCTCGTCTATATCAGTTAAGGCGCCGCTTGATAGCATTACCTTGATTTCAGGATCGATTTCTCGTAATTTGTCCAATACTTCTTTTCCATTCATTTTAGGCATTTCAAGATCAGAGATGATCAGATCGATCTCAGATCTGTTTGTTTTAAATAGCTGCAAACCTTCATATCCATTATGAGCCTTTAAAACGTTATACCCCATTTCTTTTAACATCATTTCGATAATGTTAATAACCATTTCCTCATCATCGATAAGTAAAATGGTTTTACCCTGACCAGATGAATATCCAATTTTTGCTTTAAATTCTTCATTAGAAGAATCAGTAAAATTGACGGTGTGCCGTGCTGGTTGCATTTTTGAACACCCCTCTGCGATTTTGATTTCTTCGTTTCTTAATGACGGCTAACCGATTTTTCCAGTTTACTATGTCGCACCACACATAACATGCAAAGTCAGAGAACAGTCATCAAAAATATAACCCAATGAATTTATTATTCAAAAATCATGCCACAAAGTGATATGGCAAAATATCGTATTATATTAACAGATTAAGTTAATTATAATTATATACCATTGTGTATTATTTTTGTGGAAATGTATTTAACTGTCAAATAATTGACAAGCTTAATGCAGCAATATTGGTTGAAGTTAGGAGATGTCCATAAATATATAAATAACATCAGGCTTGAGGCGCACGGTTAAAGGTTCAGGGCATCTGCTCAACCGCCGCATTCTTATTGCCCACAACTACCTGGGTAAGATTCGTAAAATCCTGGGTGCATGATGGCTTCCAATTCAAACCAGCCCGATCCAAACCCGTTGACATTAATAGAAATTTTTTGATATTCAACTTTTCAATCATTGTCTAATTCCATTAAATCGGTGATAGTGGAAAACTGATAAACCAAGAATTAACACGAATGGATAAATGTATGACTGACTTTTCACAAGGTGCTGCGTATGTTGACGGCCAGCTTGTGTCCATCTCAGAGGCCAAAATTTCGCTGCTTGACTGGGGCTTCCTGCATTCGGATGCAACCTATGATGTCGCCGGTGTGCTGAATGGAAAGTTTTTTCGACTCGATGATCATATCGAACGCTTCTTTTCCAGCATGGAAAAACTGCATATGTCAATTCCGCACAGCCGCAGCGATTTGCGCACTATTTTGACTGACTGCGTCCGGGCAAGCGAGATGCGAAATGCCTATGTGGAAATGATTTGTACTAGAGGGCTCCCAGAGCCTGGCTCTCGTGATCCGCGGACCTGCAAAAATCAATTTTTCGCTTTTGCTATTCCATTTGTCTGGATAGCAGACCCTGAAAAGCAAAAGGAGGGGCTGCACCTCATCGTTAGCCGCTGGCAGCGTATACCGCCGGAATCGGTTGATCCGACTGTGAAAAACTATCATTGGCTCGACATGGTCATGGGCTTGTTCGACGCTTATGGCCGTGGCGGCGAAACCGTTATTGTCGTCGATTCACACGGGAATCTGATCGAGGGTCCAGGTTTCAATATTTTTGCAGTAAAAGGCAGCCGTCTTACGACGCCTGAACAAGGCGTGCTTGAAGGCATAACACGCAGAACCGTGATCGAGATAGCGGCTGAGTTTGGCTGTGAAGTCGCGCAGCGCATCCTTTCCGCCAATGAAGCGCTTGCTGCTGATGAAGTGTTCATCACCAGTACCGCCGGTGGCATCATACCCATTGCTAAAATCGATGGGAAAGCGATAGGCTCAGGCGCACCCGGCCAGGTTACACAGAAGTTACAGAAACGATATTGGCAAATGCACGAAGATCCGCGCTACACTTTGAAAATCGATTATAAATGACAGCATAAAATTAAACATATCTTTTCCATGGAGATCGGAAAATGTGCCATAAAATTCGAAAATTCTACCTATTCCCACTTATTTTTATCTCTCTAGTGCTCAATCATTCTAGCGGGATGGCTGAAGATAATGTGATCCTGGATGAACTTTTAACTGAAGTTCAGAAAACACTGATCCGGGTGAGTACTTCTCTTGAAGAAAATGACCTTCCTCCTTTAAATAAGATTACCCTGCAATTAAAAAGCGCATTGGTTACAAAAGCGGATGGCAAGGTATCATTGCTTATTGTGAAGCTAGGCGCTGATGTAACCCAAGAAGTGGTGCAGGAAATCAATCTTGAGCTCAAGCCCCCGAAACCATCGGATGCCGCAATGGTGCAGTCGATAGAAGATACGCTGGCAACTGCCATCATCGAGGCCGCCAAAAGTGCCAACAGGGCTTCCAAAAGAAAACCGCCGTTGCACCTTTCTAAATTGACTGCGAAAATTCGATTCGTCGTTAAAACAGCAGGTGGCGGCGGTGTGAATTTCAAACTGCTGCCGGTGACAGTAAAGCTCGGCGGGCAAGTCAGAGACGTGACAACACAACAAATTGTCATAGAATTCAAAAGTTAGGGTATAAAAAAGAGGGAACACATGCAAAAGATATTGCGGTGCAGAAAAGCTATTGGCTTAACCATTTTGATTTCAACATTTTTACTGTACTTTCCGCTACCCCCTGCGCAAGCGGGCATGATAACCACTGAATATGTCATTCATCAGGATTTTAAAAAGCTTTCTGACCGGGCGCGCGTAAGAGCCTTTCTAAAAAGGGCGCAGGTGATAGCGCAAATGCGGGCATATGGAATCCATCACCAGGAAGCGCTGGCCCGAGTTGACAGCCTGACAGATAGCGAAATTGCCTCGATAGCAGGCAGGATGGATCAGATCCCGGCCGGAGCAGCAGGCACTTATTCACTAGATGGTAGCTTTCTTTCTATTATCGGCCTGGCCCTTTATGCCATTGTCGCCGCTATCGTCATATATTTTGGGTTTTCCGATGAAAAGAAGGAGAAATCCTGAACTTTTTTATTTATTTAATCTGTGAAATTTGTGGTTACATTATGAGCTCTTAATCGTCACTGCATTCTTCATTCGACTGTCGGATAGGAGGACTTTTATGTTGGAAACGATCCGTTTTAATTTAAATGGCCGTCCGGTGCGTCTGAAAGTTGACGGCGAGCGGACGCTGCTGTGGGTTTTGCGCACCGATCTGGGCGTAACCGGGCCAAAGTATGGCTGCGGTGAAGGATTATGCGGCGCCTGCACGGTGCTGGCCGATAACGAGGCCGTACTTTCCTGCCAGAAAACGGTAAAAGAAATTGACGGCAGCGAGATCACAACCATTGAGGGCCTCGCTCAAAACGGCAAATTGCATCCGCTTCAACAGGCGTTTATCGAGCATGCCGGCTTTCAATGCGGCTATTGCACCCCCGGCATGATCCTCAAAGCATACAGCCTGCTGACGGATAATCCCACCCCGTCAAGGGAGGAAATCATTGACGGCATGGATGAAAACCTGTGCCGCTGCGGCGCCCATACCCGGATCATCGCAGCCATTGAAACCGCTTCCCGCAAGATGAAAGGAGGAATGAAATGATGATGTCCTCCAATATGAATCGCCGTCAATTTCTCAAGCGTCTGGGTGTTTTGGGCGGCGGCGTCATTATCGGATTCAACACCTTTGACAGCCGTCTGTGGGCGCGCAAGCCGCGTGCCGGATTTCTGGGCGCTGGAATCCCCACTGATTTCAATGCTTTTCTCAGAATCGGAGTCGATAACCGCGTTGTCCTGTATACCGGGAAAATTGAGATGGGACAGGGGGCCATGACGTCTCTTCCCCAACTGCTGGCCGAAGAGCTGTATGTGAATGTTGACGCGGTGGATATTATCATGGGCGATACCGATTTGTGCCCGTGGGATGCCGGAACGTTCGGATCTCTTTCCATCCGCTATTTTGGCGCATTTTTGCGCGAGGCGGCCGTTGAGGCCAGAGGGGTTCTGCTGGAATTGGCAGCAGAGCGACTTAAAACCCCCATCGGGCGTCTGGCGACCGAAAACGGCTACGTCTTTGATTCGTCCAAATCCACCCTGCGGGTCAGTTATGGAAAGCTCACCCAAGGCCAAATCATCGAAAAGCACTTAGACGATCTGCCGCCTTTAAAACCGCCTTCAGCATTTGAAACCATGGGGGAATCGGTCCCCCGGCGGGATGCAATCGAAAAGGTGACCGGTGCAGCCAAATTTTCAGGCGACATCCGCCTTGATGGGATGCTTTACGCCAAAATACTCAGGCCGCCGGCCCATGGGGCGAAGCTGATTCAGGCAGATACGGCTGCGGCCAAAAGGGTAAACGGCCTTCAGATCGTCGAAGAAGGCGATTTTATCGCTGTCCTTCACAAATATCCCGATGTCGCCGAACAGGGCCTGGCCCGCATAAAAGCCCAATTCGACAAGCCAAAAACCGGTGTCAACGACCGGACGATTTTCGATCATTTATTGAAATCGACCCCGGCCCCTGAAATCGCATCTCAAGGTGGAAACCTTAAGACCGGTGAAAAACAGGCGGCAACGGTCATCGAGAAAACCTATTATAACAGTTATGTATCCCACGCGCCCATGGAGCCGCATGCGGCAGTTGCCGACTTTGATGGGAGAAAGCTGACGGTTTGGGCCTCCACCCAAACCCCCTTCAGAGTTAAAGATATGATCGCCGGGCAGGTAGGCCTGTCAGCAGACCAGGTGCGGGTCATCGCGCCTTATCTGGGGGGCGCGTTTGGTGGAAAGTCGGCCTCCCAGCAGGCTTTCGAAGCTGCCCGTCTGGCAAAGCGTCTGAAAAAGCCGGTGCAAGTTGCCTGGAGCCGAGCGGAAGAGTTTTTTTTCGACACGTTTCGGCCGGCAGCTATTGTGAAAATAAAATCCGGGATCGACAGCGCCGGCAAGATGACCCTGTGGGATTATAATGTGTACTACGCCGGCATGCGGGGCAGCCAACAATTTTACGAGATCCCACATCACAAAGAGGCTGTTCACGGGCGCTGGCGCGGTTTATCCGGCGGATATCATCCTTTTGCTGTCGGTCCGTGGCGGGCGCCGGCCAACAATACCAACACTTATGCCCGCGACCTGCAGCTCAACCTGATGGCCTCCAAGGCAGGGGCGGATCCTCTTCAATTTCGCCTCGCGCACCTCAAGGACAAACGCATGATCAACGTATTGCAGGCCGCCGCCAAAAAATTCGGCTGGCAGCCCATGAAGACCCCCAGCGGTCGGGGATACGGCATTGCCTGCGGAATCGATGCCGGCACATACGTGGCATTTATGGCGGAAGTGGAAGTGGACAAAGACAGCGGCAGTGTCGACGTCAAGCGGGTGGTTTGCGCCCAGGATATGGGGGTTGTGGTCAACCCCGAGGGTGCCGTCACGCAAATGGAGGGCTGCATCACTATGGGCTTGGGGTATGCATTGGCCGAAGAAGTTCGCTTTTCAGACGGCGAGCTTTTGGATCTAAATTTCGACACCTACAGCATCCCCACGTTTTCGTGGCTTCCTAAAATCGAAACCGTTATCGTGGAAAATCCGAACCTCGCGCCCCAGGGCGGCGGGGAGCCAGCGATCATCGGCATGGGCGGGGTAATTGCCACGGCCATATATGATGCCGTCGGCGCTGCGGTGCTTCAGCTGCCCATGACTCCTGAAAGAGTTAAAGCCGCGCTGCGGCAGGGTTAACCGAAGTTTCTCATTAAGTTGTAAACCCTGACAGGATTTTTGCGCTGTTTTTTTGCTTCGGCTTTTTCGCTATAACGATTCGACGGTGTCACGCATACGCCGCCGCATGGCTTCTGTGGGCAGTCGCCCGAAACCGGCCGTCATATTGTCCTGCATGTGATGTACTTTTGACGTGGCCGGGATGACACAGGTGACCGCCGGATGTGAAACGACAAATTTCAGAAAAAACTGCCCCCAGCTGTGGCAGTCAAATTCGGCGCTCCAGTCCGGCAGTGATTTTCCTTTTGCCCGCTGAAACAATTCACCGCGCTGAAAGGGACGATTGATCAGTGTCGCTATTCCCCGATCGGCGGCCAAGGGCAACAAGCGCTCTTCCACGGTGCGGTTTGCGATGCTGTAGGTAAACTGGACAAAATCCAGCGGTTCGGTCCGCATGATTTGTTCCAGCTCGGCATGCGATCGTCCGTGGGATGTGGTAATTCCGATATAGCGGATTTTGCCTTCTTCTTTCCATTGCCGCAGCGTCGGCAGATGAATTTTCCAATCCCGCAGATTATGGATCTGCATCAGATCCATCACGTCAACCCCCATTCGGCGCATGGATTCCTGCATCTGTTGGATGCCGTTTTGTTTACCGTAGGTCCAGACTTTTGTTGCGGCAAAAAGTGCTTCTTTATTGGACACGCTTTTTAGCAGGTCACCCACCACGGTTTCAGCTGAACCGTACATCGGTGAAGAATCAATTACGGCACCGCCCTTGTCAAAAAAGGTTTGCAGCACCTGCGCTAATTGTTGTCGCGCCGCCGGTTCATCTCCAATGTCAAAGGTGCGTGAAGTGCCCATTCCGATGACCGGGATGGGTTCACCGGAAGATGGAATCGGACGGGTAATCCTTTTGGCAGTTTCGCCGAACAGGCTTTTCGGCATCACGGCAAACCCGGCTGAAATCAGGCCTGCCGTCTGCAAAAAAAGTCGGCGTGTCATTTTACGGTTCGGGTTCATCATTATTTATCCTTTCTGTGTGTCGATGATTGATCGAGTCGGGCAGCCATTTGCATCTGGGATTTGCCCAGTTTGAATGATACCGCGGCCCATATAGCTGCAAGGGGTACCGCCGTGAAAGCAATGCCGGCCATGCCAAGTCCCAGAGCATTCATGCCGGCATATGCCCAGGCACTGACCGCATCACCACCGCGGTATATAACGGTGTCGATAAAGTTTTTGGCCTTGTACTTTTCTTCCTTATCCAAAACAACATAAAGCATCTCGCGCGCCGGCCGCATAATGGCATAGTTACCAGCCCGGCGTATAATCTGCACGGCAACCAAGACCGTTAGTGTCGGCATCCATCCCAACGCAAGAAATCCAAAGCCAAGAAATAACGGAACCAGCGCCAGCGTCCAGCTTAACCCTAATTTGCTGATGATACGGGAGGTCAGAAACATCTGGGTCGTCAGTGTCAGCGCATTCACAGCAAAATCGATCCCTGCAAAAATAGCGGTTCTATCGGCCGGGTTCTGAAAGCTGTCACTGATGATCTGCGCCTGTTGGAAGTATAAAAAAGTCGAAAGTGTGGTAAACAACAGCATTAACAGGCAGATTCCCAGAAGGTATGAAGATCGAAGCACCCGGCGGATTCCGGCAAAAATGCTACCGCCGATCGTTTGGTCCATGCCGAGATCGGGTAACGCCGCAGCACCCTCATCCTTTTGCAATATATCGGTCGTCGCTGATTTCCTCCAGGCAATGATCCGATAAATGCATCCGACAGCGATTAACAGAAATGCAGCGGAAACCAGCAATAAATTGGTCGGTCCCAGAGCCATGACCAGCACGGCCGTTAAAGCCGGCCCGGTCAAAGCACCGGCTGTGCCGCCGGCAGCGATTATGCCGAACAAACGCTTGGCCTGTTCGGTAGAGAAGCTATCGGCCATGAAACTCCAGAAGACAGAAACAATGAATAGGTTATACACACTGGCCCAAATGAAAAAAATCCTGGCAACGTAGGCATGATGGATATTGGAATTGAACAATATGAAAAACAACAAAAGATTGCTGATGAAAAAGCAGTAGACATAGGGCAGAAAGCGTCGCACCGGAAACCGTCGCACCAGCCAGCCAAAAAGCGGTACGGCAGCCAACATGGCCAAAAAGGTTCCGGTGAACATCCATTGCAGCTTTTCCACCCCGCCGGCAATGCCCATCTCATCCCGCATGGGGCGAACGATATAATAACTGCACAGCAAGCAGAAGAAGTAGGTAAAGGAATAAAATAGTACGCGCCCTTCTCCGGGAGCGATTGACAACAATTGACTGACCCGCTGATGCATCCGGCTAAAACGGCTGTCTTCAAGTTCACTTTCAATTGGTGATTCTATTGACATGGTCCACCCGACTAAAGAAGATAAAAATATAGGTTAAGGCTCATTTTAATATCTTCAAGCAAAAACCTCTAATCGGGTGTTTAGGCGGATTATCTGCCCCGAGTCAGGGTGGCTAGCTGGATTTAACGGAGGTTTCAGGTGTCCAGCCTTTCCATCCTCCGTAGTCCCGCCCAGGCGGGACGGAGGACGGGCGCTAGAAAAGTTTTCGTCTTCGTTAAAACTACGCCGTAACAAGACGGCCTGGCAAGCAGGTGCCAGCACAAATAACGACGCGTGGCTTGAAGGAGAGCGCCACACCACCATCGCCCGCAACCGATTGGATAAAAGCTGTAAAGTCCTCAGCGCATGATGGCTTCCGATTCAATCCAGCCCTATCCAATTCTTACAAAACAACAAACTTATAATTTTATGGGCGTCCCCTTTAAATATAAACGGATTCGTCAAATTAATTGTCAATTTAAAATGTTGGTAGACGGAGACGATTTTATAATGTAAAGATTTACTTGACGTCGCATCCTGCAATAATGCTATTTGTACGGCTACTAAAGCTGGGATTTGGTCTCTATATCGTTGTCTTTTGAATTTTGAAGCTGTGATATCAAAAGATTTTATAAACGCGGCATAGTTCACATAATTTCAATATATCGCAAGCTGATTCAACACAGTAGTAACAAAAGCAACTAAAATCGTCTATCGGAGGCAAACCAAATGAGACTCAAGATTTTATTGTTTGCAGCTTATATCCTTATCTCTGCCATCGTTACCTTAAACCCATCTATCAGTGCGGCAGACGTCTATGTATATGATAACAATAATCAGAATCTTGGCATTCTGCTTGGAATGGAAGGGGATAATATGGATTTGTTCATACCCTCCATAGGTGGTGTTCTGAAATTTTCATACGATTATTCTGGCTGGTGTGGTGATGAGATTAATGTTGTTTTCAATAGTGATGATTGCAGCGGGACACCATACGAAAGAGACCCCAATCCAATAATTCTTGATCTTAGCGTTATCTCGTTATCAGGGTTTTATAAAGTGGATTACAACGGTAGACAGACATTCACACCGCGTTCGTATTATGATGAAAGCTGTAACTGCCGCTTGGATCCCGGGGATCCCAATGCCGAATATTATCCTTTTGTTCAAGTACAAGGGCCTTTCAACACACCGATAGCATTGCCTTTAAACTTTAAAATTCGGACAAAATCGGTAGTCGTTCCTTTATATAACAATAATTAGGATCGCTCATTGAAAAGCTTGCCAAATTAAAGCACACCTCTCTCGTTAAAAAAACAATAGTTGTCGCTGGTTGAAGATAATTTTTGGCCAAATCAGAAAGGAGGCAAACCATGAAGATCTTCCTCTCATATGCATCTGAAGAAGCCACAAAAGCGGAGGAGATTCAGCTTGCCTTGACGGCTGACGGTCACGATGTGTTCTTTGATCGAACAAATCTGCCTGCCGGTGGTGACTACAATACCCGTATTC
>JASFEV010000128.1:0-12237 GCA_050124655.1 Desulfobacterales bacterium | reverse complement strand
CATTATTGAAACCCGATTTAATGAATTCCGCTGCTTAAATGATTATTCAACAGCGTATACATTAAGCATTAAATTACAAACGCCAAGTCGTTTGAATCGTCCCTCTATTTGACGGTGGCCGACTTTAGATGATTGAAGACCTGCAACATTTTGATTATCATCTTTATGTATTATGTTGTAAGTTACGCGAGCCTAACGCCTCCAAAATTCATTGCTGTCATGTTAAAGGCAACATACCGTCTATTATGCGAGGGGCCGGTTGACCATTGTGCGGTCTCCCTTTTTAGGTAATAGATGATAATATCCAATCAATCACATAAACAAAGGACAGAGATCCGGTCAGATGATCTCTGATTAAACACCATGAAAAAAAAGCCGCTATTGCTCGCAAGTGCGATTGTCGTTTTTTTCATCGTTTTCGCAGGACTGGTGTTTCTGCCGGCGATATTGTCCAGTGATATGCTAAAACCGCGTATTTTACAATCCATCAATCAGCGTTTGCCGGGTAAGCTGCAGGTCGCGCAATGGCGCTTCAAATGGTTCAGCGGTATTGAGGCTAAGGGCATCATCTATGAAGACCAGAAGCAAAACCTGTTTGTTGAAGTTGCCGAATTGAAGGGATATCGGGGGCTGGCTCAGCTGATCACCAATGCCAGCAACCTGGGTGGTATTGAAATCATCAGACCGCAAGTGCTGTTTTACATTTCAGATGAACAACGACCAAAAGCATCAAAAAAAGGTGCGCCCTCCCAGTCCGCCGGACTGCCGGCTGTGGCCGGCATCCTCAAAATCACCGACGGCATCATCCGTACAGCCAATCTCAAAGGTGAAGAAAAAACGGTGGTCAAAGACCTCGATCTTTTCCTGGACATATCGGATATTGAAAAGCCCATCATCTACCGCGTTTTTCTGACTTCCGGTGACGCCGTCGGTCACTTCGCCGGTGAAGGCACTCTGACTTTGTCGGCAAATGATCCCCTCGATCTAAACGCCATTCAATCCGATGCCCGCTTGAAAATCACCAATTGGGAGCTCGAAGATACACTGACGATCCTGGCCTCACAGGGCAACTATCCTTATGGGAAGGGGCGGCTTAATGCCAATCTAAACGTACAAGGCAGCTCGGCTGAAGCGTTGAACCTCAGGGGCAATTTGTCCATCGGTCAACTTGAGCTCTGGGGGGGTCCTCTGAAAACGGATCATCCCCGCTTCAAGGATATCTCCACGGACCTGGACGCAACCATCACCCGAGGCAATCTGGCGCTAAAACATCTGGAATTCCAATCCTCTGTGGCTAAAGGGTCCGCCCAGGGTGGTGTCACCGATCAGGGCCATAAACAATTTAACGGTTCAGGCAGCATCGATCTGGCAGAGGTTTTCTCTCAACTGCCGAACACCTTAAAACTGCGCCGGGATACCACTTTGTCTGAAGGCACCCTTTTGTTGTCATACAACGTTAAATCGACCGGCCCGGTTACCGCATTTGACAACAGTGCCAGAATCGACCGTTTAAAAGGCGCCAGCGGCGGTAAACCCATTGCCTGGAATCAGCCCATTACACTAAAGGCGCGCGGTGAAAAGCGGCCGGACGGAATCCAACTGGACAAATTGTCGCTGCGCTCTGCATTTATCAATGCCGACGGCCAGGGCGATCTTGCCAATTTGCAGGGAACCCTCTCGGCAGATCTGGCGATAGCGCTGAAAGAATTGAAAAAATTTGTCGACATTAGAGAATGGGACGCTTCGGGCAAACTGTTTGCCAGGATTGACATCAAAGAAACCGCGCCGGATATCAATACCGCATCATTGAATCTGGATATCCGCAAACTGGCTTTAAACCACCAGGGGCGGCCGATCCTTCCCAAGCAGGATGCCAAAGCCGATCTAACCACCACCGTCCGCCGGGCAGCGCATTTTAGCACCAGCGAATTTCAGCAGCCCAATTTAACGGTCCGATCGACCATGGCCCAGGGAAATTTCAAGGCCGACCGCCTTCAATTGAATGATAGTGGAAATAAGCCCTCTGCTAAGAATTTTGCGGTTGACGCTAAATTTAATTTGCAACAGATTTCAGATTTGCTGCGAAACTTTAAAATACTTCCCGCTACCACCCGGCTGGCAGGCAACGCGCACCTTAAAACCAGCGGCACGCTCGATGCCCAAGTGCTGAGCCTCAATAGCACCCGCGTCGACGCCCATAATTTCCAATACCGCGATGGACAAAAATTGCTGCGTGAAAAGCATCTTATCCTGCAAACCAAAGGCAAACTCAATTTTGCCAACCGGTCCGCCGGGCTGGCCCCGATTAACATCAATGGCGCTGCAGGTACGATCACGATACCGCAGTTGACGGTAAGCGATTGGTCGGACTTTCAAAAAGATATGAAAACCCAGGCCCAGGCTCAGCTCGACCTGGCAAAGCTGTTCCAAGCCTATGGGGATTTTATCGAACTGCCGCCAAAAACACGAGTAGCCGGTAAAGGACAGTTTGACCTTGATCTGGATTTTTCATCCAAGACTGCTCAGTTTTTAAAGGTTCGCGCCGACCTATCTCCTTTTCAGCTGACATCAGAGACGCTGCCCCCGATTACCGAAGATCGTGTTAAGCTGACCGCCGATTTAAAGCGCAAGCCGGACGGCACGGCTCTAACGATCGAAGATATTCAGCTCATCTCGACCCCTCTGTCGCTTTCAGCGGCTGGCAATCTCAATCAGGCCGGCGAACGCAAGAAATTGGACGCCGCCGGTAGCATCAACCTGGACCTGAAAATGCTTTCCCCCCTCCTTGAAAGAATCGTCGGACCCCGGCAGATTACCATCACCGGCAAAGGTGCTAATCCTTTTAAGCTCAATATGGTCTCAGGCGGCCAGCGCTGGACCGATACGCTCAAACAAACAGATTTTAGCGGCGCCATCCGCGCCGATTCAATAGATGCCTTCGGTCTGGGCATCTCTGCCACCGAGATTCCGATACGGGTGGCCAATGAATCGGCCATCGCCAAATTGGCGGCTACCGCTAATGGCGGTCAGCTTAACCTGCAGCCCACCCTTCATTTACAAAAAGAGCCTTATCTGCTCACGCTGCCGCAGGACACCTATATTCTAAAGGATGTTGAAATCACCGACGCCATCGCCGAGCGACTGATGTCAAAACTTCATCCGGTTTTCCAGGGCTCGGTGCAGGCTGAAGGGCAGGTTGACCTGTATATGCAACGCTTTAACTGGCCGCTGGACAATAAGGACAGGGATAAAACGGATTTTGCCGGAACCCTGCGGTTGAAAGGCGTGCGCATCAATTCCACCAAAATGCTCACCGGGCTACTGGCCCTGGTTGGCATTCGCGGAAATGAAATGGATTTCGGAGATCTGGATATCGACTTTGTCACCCGCAATGGCCGCATTGAGACCTCACCCATCCAGCTAGAAATCGACGGGTATCCAATTGCCATCCACGGCTCGGTCGGTTTCGATAAGAGCCTGGATTATGTTGCCAAACTTCCAGTTACGCCCCAGCTGGTCGGCGACAAGGCTTACCGATACCTTGAAGGCGTCACCATCGACGTTCCCATCCGCGGGAATTCATCCAATCCGGATATTGATGAAGACACCATGCGGGATGCCTCCGCCAGCCTGGCGGAACAGGCGCTTCAAAAATCACTGGAAAAAGGCCTGCAAAATGTTCTCGAAAATCTGCTTAAGAAATAACTGAATCCAAGGCCACGAAAAAAGCTTGCTGAGACACAACACCATGTTCAACATGTCCCTGCCCAGCATTAAAGTGAGCCGCATCATCCAAGCGGCACCCGAGAAGGTGTGGGATATGCTGACCGACACAACGCGTTGGACCGAGTGGGGTCCCACGGTTAGAGCAGTTCAATCTGAAACCCGCTACATTGAGGCCGGCTCAACAGGTTACGTTAAAACGGTCTTTGGATTTTGGGCCCCTTTTGCCATCACCGAATGGACGCACCAACAATACTGGTCATGGCGTGTTTTTAACATCCGGGCCACCGGTCACCGCATCGAAATAATCAATGCCGATTGCTGTCGCCTCATATTTGAGGTGCCGCTTTGGGCTGCGCCCTATGCGGTCATCTGTCAAATAGCAGCAGATCGGATTGGCCGGATTCTGAAGGCCGGCGATTCGCCCGACTGAAAATCGCCCAACAATGATTGACACCGCATTTTCACTTCTTTATACTTCGCTCTAATCGAATGGATCGACAACGCCCATTTGTCACAACCCCTGAAGCAACGCTTAATACCTATGCCAAAAATCGTTGACCTCCATGACTATCGTACCAAAGCGGTTGAACAGCGGGCTTTCGGCCCCTGGCAAAAACGCTTTGGCGAAGTCTATGATGTCAAAACCCGCCTATCGGATTTATCCGATAAAACCCTTTTCTTTCTGGCGCAGCCCGGAGAAGACAGCTCAGTTGCCTACTACGAAATGATAATGGGGGTCCTGGATCTGGGGCCGGCCACCAAATTTAACTATCTGCCGACCGAACAGCAGATGCAGGTCGTGGATATCCATCTATTTTTAGCTGACCATATGCGTTTTGAAATGATGTGTCGTCTGGATTGGCTCGCCGCACATGCCTGTCAAAAATGCAGCATCATCGCCTTGGTCCAGAATTACAAGCAGATGCGGGATAACTGCAGAAACAACCCCCCGGGGCTGTCTTCCACCCATCCAGGCCACGCGGCTTACCAAAAACTCATCTCCCGGGAAAAAGAGGTGTTCATTCGCCAATTGTTGCGGGAAGCATTGGATGCATTTGAAAAGCGTCTTGTATAATAGCTTTCACGCTTAGAGAACACGAATTATTTCGCCAAAATGACATCAGCCACGAGGAGCGCGAAGAATAAAAAGAAAGGCCATTAATTTCTTTTTCATCCTTTGTGACCTTTGTGTCCTTTGTGGTGAAATCAATGGCCATTAAAAGCACAGGGTTTAATTCCAGGTACTGAATCGATTAATGGACTTCAATCCCTTCAATCTTGCCCCTGCCGAATTCCGCCATGGTTTCAGCGGCAACGGTCAATCCGTCTGTTAAGTGTCGGCTTTCAATGCCGGGGACTGCATAGGCATAGAAAAGAACCTGCGTGGTATCTTCATGTACCCGGGTTTTTTCATCCGCCCCCTGGCACAAAACGCATACGATTTCTTTTTCATCCCGCAGCACAATCTCATCTGCCTTACAGACAAACTCGCGCCCGCCCATACCGGCACAAACTTCGCCATCAGCGGCGACATCCAGGGTCAGGTTGCCGTCAAAGCGGTCAAAATCGGTAACCGCCACCAGAATACCGGCACACATTTCAGCCATAAAATGCGCATCCACGATCAGATCGTAACGCGGAAAACCACTGTTAACGGTGCGCTTCAGGTGCTGGGTTAGCGGACATTCAAACCCGAAACGCTGAAAAAAACCGGCATAGGTATCAATCCGCGCCGTAATCTCGGCCAACGTTTGCCGCTTTCTCATTTTGCGCAACAGTTTGCGCTTGTGCTGGTCAAAACCGGGAGGGTTTTCATGATTGCGGCAGCCGGTAATCAGCGTGAGAGCAAAACCGACGCCGGGGTATGTTGCCTGATATTTGGTCGACATGGAAAATTGGGGAAACATGGTCTTGCCTCTCGATATCCCGCCGGCAATATATCAACCGAAAGTTGAGGCGCAAATTGCTTAACCCATTGTCATGCGCCGGGCAATGCGCCGTTGAAGAAGACCGACAAGCACTAAAATCAGGGTTGCCAGAAGAAAAAGCAGTGTGGATATGGCCGGCAGCATGGGCTCGATCTCATAGCGGATGACATCCCACATCTTTTTGGGAAGGGTTACCGCCGTTGAACCACATATAAACAGGGCAATCACAACTTCATCAAAGGCAATCATAAAAGCAAAGATAGCCCCGGTTAAAATCCCGGGTCGGATGATGGGAAAAGTGATTTTCGTAAACGTCTGGAATCGATTGGCGCCCAATATTCGGGCGGCGTTTTCGAGACTGCGATCAAATCCGCGCAGGGTTGCCGAGATGGGCAACACCGTAAAGGGTAAGGTCAGGGGCGTGTAGGCCAACACAAGTCCTAGCTTGGTCCCCAACATACCGAATTTGGCCAGGCTGATGTAAAAGGCCAGCGCCATGACAATCAGGGGGACAATCATCGGCGAAACGATAAAGGCATTGATAAGGCCCTTGCCCTTGAAGCGGCCCCAGACCAGCCCCAATGATGCCAGCACCCCGAGAAAAGTAGAAAAAACGGCTGTCATGGCCGATACCTGCAAAGAGTTTATCACGGCACTCTGCCAGGCCGGATGGTTGAAAAATTTGTGATATTGGTCAAAGCCAATTTTGCTGGGTGGAAATTCGATAATTTCAGCTGAGCCCAGGGACATGGGAATTAACAACAAAACCGGCGCAATCAGAAACAATATCGCTGATCCGGATACGATCCAAAGCGGCCAGCCGATATGCAACGGGTCAAAACGCGCCGCCCTTTTGCGCGCCCTTGTGCTCATGTTTTGACCCCTCCCCACAGGCGCTCCACTCCTAAGTAGCGGTTGTAAATTGAAAAAACGATCAAGGTGGCAATCAATAGGATAACCGACATGGCTGAGGCAAACGGCCAGTTCAGAAGGTCAACAATCTGAATCTGAATCAGGTTGGAAAGCATCTGCTCTTTACGCCCCCCCAAAAGCGCCGGCGTGATAAAAAATCCCAAAGCCATGATAAAAACCAGCAGCGCGCCGGCACCGATCCCCGGCAGGCTGAGTGGAAAAGACACCCGCCAGAATGTCTGCCAGCGAGAAGCGCCGAGGTTGCGGGCGGCCTTCTCGAGGTTTAAGTCGATCCCCATCATGACAGAATAAATGGGAAACACGATATAAGGTACAAAGATATGCGTCATCCCCACCATCACACCCAACTTGTTGTGCAGCAGCTTGAGCGGTGTGTCGATGAGTCCGATATAGGTAAAGACCGTGTTGATTACGCCATTACGCTGCAAGACGATAATCCAGGAATAATTGCGCACCAGCAGACTGATCATAAAGGAAAGGGTTATCGCCAATAAGAAAAAATTGCGAATGCCGGGTTTGGCGCGTCGTAAAACGTATGCAATGGGATATCCCACGATTAGGGCCGACAGGGTGGACAGGGCGCTAATTTGGAAGGTGATCCATAAAACCCGCGAATACAGCGGTGTTTTAAAAAAATAAAGATAGTGCTTTAGGGTAAAATCCGGGCTGAATAGACTTTTGATCAGGATGCTTGAAATCGGATAGACAAAGAGCAGAAACAGGGCCAGCAGGGCCGGAATCACCAGGATAAACTGTCTGAAACTCGGCCGATACCACAGGCTGCTAGATGTCGCTTTTTGAGATATGATAGTATCCGTAGCTTCCACTATTACAACCACAAATTCAACAAATGGAGATAAATATTCTCTTTTGTCATTATAAATGGTTAAAAGTGATTTCAGATTATTAGATCATGTTTGTCAGCCCCGCCTAAAGGCGGGATTTCACACCTGGTTTGTAAGTGCTAACTGTGTTCAACAAGCGGGAGCCGGCATAAAAGTGGAGCGTACACGTCAGTACGTGAGCATTTTACGCAGGGCCTGGGGAAAGGCCCCAGGCCCCGCCAGCAACGCCGCTGACGAACATTAGATAAAGTTTGAAATCACTTTTAGGATATGATCCAGGTCTTCCACTGTTCAGTTAACGGCGCCAGATTAGGCCCCCAGTAATCCGCATCCTGCACGAACTGCTTTTTGAGATTCTCCGGATAAGACGGCAGCTCTTTGGCCCGCTCATCGGTGATGTATTTGAAAGCGCCGAGGTTGGTGGGGCCGTAAGCAATGTATTTCTGCATTTGCTCACCCTGCCGCTCTGCTTTTATGGCAAAATCGATGAACTTCATGGCCAGGTCCTTGTTGGGATTGCCCCTGGGGATGGCCCACCAATCCAGATCAAGGATGCCGCCCTCCCACACAATCTCTAATGGCACGCCCTTACCCTGGGCCACGTTGACGCGTCCGTTCCAGGCCGATCCATAATGCGCTTCAGCACTGGTCAGCAGCTGGATTTGCTCGGCACCGCTCTTCCACCAGACAGTGATATGATCTTTGATCTCATCCATTTTTTTGAAGGCTCGGGGAACATCAATCGGATAGATCTTATCCTTGGGCACGCCATCAGCCAACAGGGCAAACTCCAGATTGAATGCTGCCTGATCCTGAAGTGCTCTGGGTCCGGGGAAATTTTTCACATCCCAAAAATCCGCCCAGCTGGCACAGGGTTTTTTGTCGCCAAGCGCTTTCTTGTTATAGGCCAGCGAGGTTGTCCAGAAAATATTGCCGATGGCCGCTTTGCGGATGGCCTGTTTGTCGATACCCTCAAGGTTGACCACATTGGTATCGATAGGCTCTAACAGATTTTCAAGCTCGCCGCGGGCAATATGGCGGGTTTCCAGGTCCACCACATCCCATGTATAGGATTTGGTGTCGACCTGCGCTTTAACCTTGGCAATGTCGGGACCGGATTCTTCGATGATTTTCACGCCGAATTTCTCGGCAAAAGGCTGGATGAGGGCCTTGCGTTGAGATTCCTGATAGGAACCGCCGTAAGAGCAGATTTTGAGGGTGCCGCCCTTGGCCATGGTGGTGTGAACAAATGGTCCCACAGACGCCGTCACCAAAGCCGCACCGGTTGCCGCACCGGTAGTGACGATGAATTCACGACGGGTCATGCCCTTCTGGTTTTGGGTCTCCTTTTTCTTTTTCATTTCACACCTCCTCTTTCGTTGGGGTTATGGACAAAGATTAACCTTATTTCAAGGCGAGGCCGTGGCGTTTTCGCCAGCCGATGGTAATATCACCTCCGATCTTGTAATTTTGAACACTGGGTCCGCTTTGCACCTTTATATCAACAATTACCCCCGCCGCCAGACTGACCCGGTAAATCCTGGCTTCACCGACGTAAATAATCTCTTCGATTTTACCTGTAAAGCGGTTGACAATATCATCGGAATCAACCGCATCTTCAGCGAGGATTTCAATTTTTTCCGGCCGAATGGCAACCGAAACCTCATCGCCGGGATTGGCTTGATTGAATGTTGCGACCCAGACCTTGAGGCCTTCTTCAGTCACAACGGCTGTGCGGTCGCCGTTGGTTTCGGCAATTTGTCCTTTAAGAAAATTAGACTCACCAATAAAATCGGCCACGAAAAGATTGGCCGGAGACTCGTACAGCGCCACGGGCGTATCCAGCTGAATGATTTTGCCTTCATTCATAATGGCGATGCGATCCGACATCGTCAGCGCTTCTTCCTGGTCATGGGTGACATAAATAACGGTGATGTCCAAAGACTCCTGCAGGTGCTTGATTTCCAGGCGCATGTGGTCACGAAGCTTTTTGTCCAACGCGCCCAAAGGCTCATCCATCAACAGGATTTTGGGCTTAAACACGATGGCCCGGGCCAGAGCAATCCGTTGTTGCTGCCCGCCACTGAGCTGGTGCGGGTAACGTCCTTCAAATTGGGGCAACTTGACGAGTTCGAGGGCTTCCTTAAGGGCCTGGTGAATTTTAGGGCCGGGGGTTCTGCGCATTTTCAGCGGAAAGGCAATGTTATCCGCAACGGTCATGTGGGGAAAGAGCGCGTAGTTTTGAAACACCATGCCGATACCGCGATCATTTGGTGCCACCGTAGTGATATCGTCATTTTCCAGCAAAATCTCACCGCGGTCAGGAATTTCAAAGCCGGCGATCATATTCAGTGAGGTGGTCTTGCCCGAACCGCTGGGACCCAGCAGGGTTAAAAACTCGCCGTGCTCAATGCTCAAAGACACGTTATCAACAGCTCTGACATCCCCGAATAATTTAGAGACATTGATAAGTTCAAGCTGATATCCCATCGTGTCCCTTTCCTCTGATAAACGACAGGAAGTGAAAAGATCGGATTTTTGGAAACGCTCAGTTTAGGTTAAACCTGAATTGAGCGCTTGTCGAGGTTACCGCAGCTACACGGAAAATGACGTTCCGCTATAGTTGACTATGCGGGACGGCATTTGACACAGTAGATGTGGTGAGATCGGCAAGCCCGACTTGTTGGGGCGTAGCTGAAAGCGAAGCCCAAAGGGTTTCAAAATAAAAATATTAAAAACGACCCAATTCATTAATATCAAAAGTATCCCTCATATTTTTATTTTGAAACGCTCAGTTTAGGTTAATACATGATGCGGCGGTTCGGGTCAAGCAGTGCAATCTGATTTAATAAGACACCGGATGAAATTCAGGGAAATATCTTCCCGGGATTCAAGATGCCATTGGGATCAAAGAGCGCCTTGATCTGCTTCATCCAATCCAGGCTTTTGCCGTGTTCGGCCGTCATGTATTTTTTCTTCCCTAAACCCACGCCGTGCTCGCCGGTGGCGGTCCCGCCCAGATCAAGTGCTTTGGACACCAAACGCTGCACCAGTTGGTCAATTTCGGCCCATTGCTTCTGGTCGCCTTTTTTACCGGGAATATTAAAATGTACGTTGCCGTCACCGGCATGACCAAACGTATACCCCATGATGCCGGTTGATTTCATCTCGTCGCCGATAGCCGCAATAATTTCCGGATAGGCCGTATTGGGGACGGCCACGTCAACCACCAGCGTGCCGCAATCCGGATGGGTGCGGATAATCATCTCCCCCAGCGCATGCCGCGCCTTGAAGATGTGATCCCGCTCGGCTTTACCCAGACCGGATCTAAATTCCGTACAGCCCTGCTCGTTACAGATCTCGCGGCCCATCTCCAAAACTTCTGCCAGATGACCGCTGCTGGAGCTGTGAAACTCGACAAACAAAGTGGGCGAGACCGCCAGGCCCAGCTGCTCTTCGTGATTCATAAGTTCGATGCATTCGGGGCCCAGCAGCTCCAGTGCCGCCGGATTGAGACCGGATCGAATGATCTCAAAAACCGCTTTGCTGGCCGCTTCCACAGAAGGAAAGGTGGCCACCGCGGCTGAGTATTCAACCGGGAAACCCACCAGTCGCAGGGTAGCGCCGACCACCACGCCCAGAGTTCCTTCGGATCCCACCATCAGATGAATTAAATCATAGCCCGAGGATGTTTTGGCCGCGCGGGTGCCCAGCTCGATGATTTCGCCGCTGGCCAGAACAACTTCCAGCCGCAAGACGTAATCTTTGGTGGAGCCGTAATACACTGTGCGAGTCCCACTGGCATTGTTGGCAATCATGCCGCCAACGGTGGCCTGGGCGCCGGGGTCGGGCGGGAAAAAAAGGCCGGTATGGCGCAATTTTTCATTCAAATGCTGATAAATCACACCCGGCTCCACATCGGCCTGGAAATCTTCGGTGCGAATGTCCAGAATACGGTTCATCTGGCAAAAATCCAAAACGATGCCCTTTTGAATGGGGATCGGATTGCCTTCCAGACTGGAACCCGAGCCCCAGCCGGTAATTGGTATGCAGTGCGCGTTGGCATATTGTAAAATAGCCGCCACCTCCTCGCGCGTCACCGGCCAGATGACGGCTTCCGGTCGACTGGGCGGATGCTGAGATTGATCTTTGGCATGCAGGTCGAGAACCGAATCGCCGGTGGAAAACCGATCCGGCGCAACCAGCGCTTTTAGATTTTTTATGTGCTGCTCGTTAAGAGAATTGAATTTCAAAATTGTCTCCTGCAAGTGTGCGTATTCGGCTTTAGATGAGTTGTTCCTTTTCAATAAGTCTTGACTTCACTGTGTAACCTATATAGGAAAGAATATCAAAATAAAAAATGAATTGTATTCAGTCCGCGCCTTTAAGCGAATTCATCGCTTTTGTCACAAGATGCCAAGCAGTCTCGCCTGTCAACTTTCATTACATAAAAGGAAGGGGGTTCATGATGAAAAAAAATATGTTTATCATCAGTTTAACATTTCTGGCGGGCCTTTTTGCCATCTCTGCCGTTCTGATCCCGGGGCATGCTTTGGCAAAGAACATCAAAGTCGGGGTCATTGATTGCTACAGCGGCCCTGCTGCCTTTTTTGGTAAAGATGCCCTCAACGGGTTTAAACTGGCTTTAAAAGAGATAAACGCCGAAGGTGTTCTGGGCAACAAAATTGAATTTACCACCCGTGATTCAAAATTCAAAGTTGATTTGGCGCTGAATTTTGCAAAAGAACTGGTCCTGCGTGAAAATGTGGATATCCTGGTGGGTACAATTAACAGCGGGGCGGCGC
>JASFEV010000127.1:0-12275 GCA_050124655.1 Desulfobacterales bacterium | reverse complement strand
AACACCTTTTAAGGAGAAAAAATGCGCGGAAAAGTCCTAATTGTGGATGACTATGCTGATTGGCGAGGACTGTTAAGCGGGCTGTTGGAGCGTGAAGGGCATTTGGTTCATGTCGTAGCTACCAAAAAAGAGGCCTTGGTTTACATTGCTGAAAACAAGGATCTGGATCTCGCTGTTTTGGATATTCGATTGGTTGACGTTGATGAAAACAATGAGGACGGTATTCAATTGCTGGCGGAAATCCGCAGACATCTTCCGTTTACCCGCGTGATCATGATTACCGGCTATGGAACCATGGAGACGCAACGCAAAGCCTTCAAACAGTATCAGGCTTTTGATTTTTTCAGCAAAGCCCAGTTTGATTCCGGGGAGTTCAAAGACGCCTTTCAAGAGGGCATTGAACAAGCAGTTCGTGACCGGCAATTCTGGAAGGATAAAGAAATTGCACGCGGGCAACAATATCAGACCTGGCAGCGGGAAAAATGTTGAGCCGAGCGTTTGGCCGCTATGGATCGGAGCTCGGTTTCCAAATTAGGGCATAATATAAGAGACTGAATTTCTACCTAAAACGGAAAACGGTCGTATTGCGCAAAGGAGGCCAAATTTGACCAAAGAAGAATTGCGGATAGGTGTTTTTGTATGTGACTGTGGCTCCAATATTGCCGGAGTAGTTGATGTCGACGAGGTCCAACGATTTGCTGAAACGTTACCGAATGTGGTCGTGACAGTCCGGAACAAATACACATGTTCCGATCCGGGTCAGCAAGAAATTCAACAGACCATTTTCGAACACAAGCTCAACCGCGTGGTGGTCGCGTCTTGCTCCCCGGCGTCTTACGAACCCATTTTTCGGCAATGCATTCAAACAGCCGGGCTGAATTCCTATTTGTTGGAAATGGCCAATATTCGTGAGCATTGCTCATGGGTGACCCCTGATCGTCGCGCTGCCACGCGCAAAGCCCAGGATATCGTCCGGGTCGCTGTTGCCCGGGCCAAATGGCTTTACCCCCAAGATGAGGAACACATTCCGGTTACGGATGCAGCGCTGGTCATTGGCGGAGGAGTGGCCGGCATGCAGGCCGCCTTAGACCTGGCAGATGCGGGGCACCCGGTTTATCTGGTTGAAAAAAAGCCGTCTATTGGCGGTATCATGGCTCAGCTCGATAAAGTCTATCCGGACATTGAGTGCAGCATCTGAATCCTGGGACCCAAGATGATGGATGTCGGTCGGCATCCCCGAATTGAGCTCATGACCAACGCCATTTTAGAAGATGTTACCGGATATGTGGGTAACTTTAGAGCGCGGATACGAAGAAAACCACGTTATGTCGATGAAGACGAATGTACGACTTGCGGCGATTGTGTGGCGGTCTGTCCGGTGGTCGTCCCCGACGAATACCAGATGGGGCTTAGCAGTCGCCGCGCGATTTACATCCCATTTCCGCAGGCCGTCCCCTCTGCTTATGTGGTTTCAGCTGAAGATTGTTTGGGTCGCAATCCCATTGCCTGTGGTAAGTGCATTGAATCTTGCGAAAAAAAATGTATCAATTTTGACCAGCAAGACGAGCTCCTTGAAATCGATATTGGTGCCATCATTGTTGCCACCGGAATGGATGTATACGATCCCACCGCATTGGATGAATATGGGTACACGCGCTTTGTGAATGTCGTCACCAGTCTTGAATTTGAACGGCTGATCTCAACCGGAGGCGCTTTGGGCGGAAACTTTGGACGCCCCAGCGACAAGAAGCGACCGTTGCGCATCGGCTATATTCAGTGTGTGGGCTCCCGCACCCAAGACCCGTCCCGAGGCAACCCTTATTGCTCCAACATTTGCTGTATGAATAGTATCAAGGGTGCCCAATTCCTGATCGATAACTACCCGGACACGGACATTACGATTTTTTATACCGATATTCGCGCCTATGGCAAAGGGTTTGAAGAGCTTTTAATGCGAACCCGCGGTCACGGGGTGCGATATGTGCGCGGCTTGCCCGGTGAAGTCCAGGAAGAGCCACACAGCAAAAATTTGTGGGTGACCGTCGAAAATACAACCGAAAAGCGCCTCGAAAAATTAGAATTTGATATGTTGGTGCTGGCGGTTGGCGCAGTGCCGGCCGCCGATACGGAGTTTGTGCGTCAAATGGTCAGCCTGTCCAAATCTCCCGGCGGATTTTTAAAAGAAGCCCATGGTAAGCTGAGGCCTGTGGATACACCTACCAAGGGGGTTTTTATTGCCGGTGCGGCTGAAAGTCCCAAAGATGTGCGTGAAAGTGTTACTCAGGCCAGCGCCGCCAGCTCGCGGGCGTCTATCTTGTTGCACAAAAACCACTTCGCTGTTGAGGCGATCACAGCGGTTGTTTATGAAGAGCCATGCACCCGCTGTGGTCAATGCGCCAAAGTCTGTCCATTTGGCGCGATCACTTGGGAAAAGAAGCAGGTGCCCCAGATCATCAGTGCGGCCTGTGCCGGTTGTGGGACCTGTGCGGCCGAATGTAAATTTGGGGCGATTGAGATGCGGCATTTTTCAGATCAGGCGATTTATGCCCAGATTGACGCTATTCTGGAAGAAAATTTTCAGGAAAAAATTGTGACTTTTGCCTGTAATTGGTGCTCCTACGCCGGCGCCGACACAGCGGGCCTAAGTCGTATGGCCTATCCCCCCCATGCTTTAATTATCCGCAACATGTGCTCGGGGCGGGTGAATCCGGAATTCGTGTGGTATGCATTTCAAAAGGGTGCCCCCGTTGTGCTGGTATCTGGCTGTCACTATGTCGATTGTCACTACATTGATGCCAATCGAAGTACAGTTCGTCGGATTGACGGTTTATGGGATAAACTCATAAAAATCGGTATTCGACCTGAGCGCTTGATGTTGGAATGGTGTTCGGCAGCTGAAGGTGGCCGCTGGCAGATCATCATGCGGGAAGTCGAGAAAACACGCCAATCGGTAACATCCGAAGAAATTGAGTTTACCCGCGCTGAGTTGGCAAAGGTTCGGGTACCCCGACCCCGGAATCCCAAACCCGCTGACGAAAACAGCCCAGCTCAATTTCATTGTCTGCGCTGCGAGCATATATGGGACGCTCGATTTAATGTGGCGTGGGAGCGCATCTGCCCCAATTGCCGCTCCAACAGTGTCCACTGGTTGCGACAAAGTCATTAGTCTCCTGGTATTTCTAAACCGGTGGGGTCCTGTTTTCCTTGACATTCATTTCTAAAATCAATATTGAGCCACTTTAAACGGATTCAAAAACACTTTTAATCAACAGCGAGCGATTTTTCATGGCCAAGCCAAAATTAGAAAAACATCATATCAACCAGAATTGGTGCAAAGGATGTGGTATCTGTGTTGCCCTCTGCCCCAAAAAGGTCCTGGAATTAGATGATCAAGACAAGGTCTCGGCGCTGCGACCACAAGACTGTATATGTTGCAAACTCTGTGAGCTTCGCTGCCCGGATCTTGCCATAGAGATCGAAACCAAAGAATAGGCACATGATATGAGCGAAAACATAAAATTTGTCCAAGGCAACGAGGCTTGCGCACAAGCAGCCGTGTATGCCGGGCTCGATTTTTATGCTGGCTATCCGATTACGCCGTCATCGGAAATTACCGAATTTTTAGCCGCACAACTCCCGCAAATTGGTGGAAAGTTTATTCAGATGGAAGATGAAATTTCATCGCTGTGTGCCATCATCGGTGCTTCTCTGACCGGCTGTAAGGTGATGACAGCTACCAGCGGGCCTGGATTTTCTTTGATGCAGGAAGCTTTAGGTTATGCCATCATGGCTGAAATTCCATGTGTGATCGTCAACGTTCAGCGCGGGGGTCCTTCCACTGGGCTACCGACCCACGGCAGCCAGGGTGATGTGAATCAAGCTCGCTGGGGGACTCACGGCGACCATGCCATCATTGCCCTAACGGCTTCCAATCACCAGGATATATTTGCGCTCACCGTCGAAGCATTCAATTTGGCTGAAATTTACCGGACACCGGTTATCTTGCTGCTTGACGAAGTTGTGGCGCATATGCGGGAGCGCCTCGTGATTCCGAGGCCCGGTGAAGTGCCCCTTGTCGAGCGGCTGAAAACCGGCCTTAAAGAAGGCGTTGACTATCATCCCTACCTGCCGCGCGAAGACGGCCGCTTGCCGATGTCGGATTTCGGGGGCGTTCATCGCTTTAATGTTACCGGGCTTTTTCATGACATGTGGGGGTTTCCGTCTAGTGAACCTAGTGCGGTGCATGGATTGCTGCGTCATCTGGTCGACAAGATTGAGAACCGGGTCAATCAACTCGCCCGCTACAAGGAATACTATATCGATGACGCCAAGCACTTGCTGGTGTCTTACGGCTCGTCGGCCCGATCGGCCCGGCATATCGTGGAAAAAAGAAGATCGCGTGGTGAACGCCTGGGTTTGCTGGAATTGCAAACACTCTGGCCATTTCCGTATGATATCCTGCGCGAAAAATGCGCGCAAGCCCAATCGGTTATCGTCGTTGAGCAAAACATGGGACAGGTACTTCAATCCGTGAAGCTTGCAGTGGATGAACCGGAAAAGGTGTTTTTGGCCAACCGCATCGATGGCGTTTTCATCAGACCATCCGATATCCAGAATATTTTGCGGCTTATCCAGGGTAAGGGGGTTTAAAACATATGGCGCTAAAAGCCTATTTAAGAGAACGTTTTTTTCCGCATCTCTGGTGTCCGGGATGCGGCCACGGAATGGTTTTAAACGGCCTGCTGCAGGCCATTGAGAAAATGGGACTCAGCCGCAACGAGATCGTCATGGTTTCGGGAATCGGTTGTTCATCCCGCATAACCGGCTATGTGGATTTTCATACACTGCATACGATTCATGGTCGGGCATTGGCATTTGCCACCGGCGTAAAGATGGCCCGTCCGGAGCTGAATCTAATTGTACCCATGGGGGATGGTGATGCCCTAGCTATAGGCGGCAATCATTTTATCCATGCGGCGCGCCGTAATATCGACATTACTGCTATTGTCATGAACAACCGCATTTACGGAATGACCGGTGGGCAGTTTTCGCCTTTATCGGGTGAAGATGTCAATGCAACTACAGCACCGTATTTAACCATTGATCCAAGCTTTGATGTTGTGGAGCTTTCAAAAGCGGCTGGCGCCACTTTTGTCGCCCGGACCACCACCTATCACATTCAGCAGATGACCGATATCATTCAACAGGCCATTTTACATGAGGGGTTTTCGGTGGTGGAGATTTTTTCTCAGTGTCCGACGTATTTCGGCCGTAAAAACAAAGCCGGTGATGCCGTTGATATGATCACGTATTTCAAGAAAAACACAACCCCAATTGGCTCAAAGGCTAAAAAAGATAATCCGAATCTGATCGAGCGCGGTATTTTTGTTCAAAAAGAACAGCCGGAATATTGCAACCAGTATGAAAAGTTGCTGCAAAAGGCAATGAAAGGTCGTTAAAAATGGAAAGATTTAGAATGGTATTTTCAGGTTCGGGTGGACAGGGGGTTATTACGGCCGCCATCATCTTAGCCGAGGCAGCGGTACTTTACGAGGGGCTGAATGCGGTCCAGTCCCAATCCTATGGGGCGGAGGCCCGCGGCGGAGCAACACGTTCAGATATTATCATTTCCGACACCATTATTCATTATCCAAAAGTGATTCAACCCAATGCCCTGGTCTGCTTGACCCAGGCGGCCTATAATAAATTTTATGCGATTATCCGGCCGGGGGGATTACTCATTAGCGATAGCCGCTATGTTCAAACTGAAAAAAAGGTCGATGCCCAGCAAAAAGAGATTGCGATGTATGAAACCGTCATGGAAAAAATCGGCAAACCCATTGTTTTCAATATCTGTATGCTCGGCGCGGTGATCGCCTTAACGGGTCTTGTCAAGCCCGAATCCATCATGAAAGCGCTGGAGAAGCGCATCCCGACGGATTTTTTAGATATGAATCGCAAGGCGCTGGAGCTGGGGATGCAGTTGGGGGAATCCACCAAAAACCGGCTTTAAACCATTATCTTTACCAAAGCCGTTTGGCATGTACCGGCGGCAGGCCAGCCGCCATCATTTTCTCAACAACCGCTGCAATGTCATAGGCGACATACTTCACTTCAACGGTATCATCGGTGTCGTCCCAAATCAGATATTTTGCCTTGTTATTGCCGTCCCGCGGTTGTCCTACGCTACCGGCGCTGATGATATACTTGCATTGGGCGTTTAGCTTGTGGAGGCCTTCTTTCAATTGGCCGCTTTTAAGACCTTGCCGACCGTAACTGACGATGTCCAGGGTATGGGTGTGGCCGATAAAGCAACGTCGTTCGGCTAAATTTTTTAATGCCTGTGTTTTTTCTTCGTCAGATATTTGAAACAGGTATGTCAACAAAGAGTCCGGTGGAAAGCCATGAACAAAACGGCACCCATAGGCGGTCCGATGGTCTTTAAGGTTCGCAATGAAATCGATCGATTGTGGGGATAAATGTTTCTGTGTGATACTTAATGATTTGCGGGCAGCGCGATTAAACCAGTTAAGATAAGCGGGCTTAATGACGGCCAGTTCATGGTTGCCCTTTACAGCTGAGAGATTGTTTTGGCGGATGCGACGGATGACACGTTCCGGATCCGGGCCGTAACCGATCTGATCCCCCAGACTGATGATATCGTCAACCTGAAATTTTTCGATATCCGCTAAAACTTGCTCGAAGGCTTCCAGGTTGCCATGAATATCGGAAATAATGGCAATTCTCATTTAGACATCCTCAATCTCGGACGTTACGCGATAAGATTTCAGCAACACCGATCCGTAAAAAAGGGCATTCACTCAGCGGGCAGACGCTCATTATCGCTATTTAGGATCGCAGTAGATTAAAATACCAGGTAATCAGTTGTGGACCAAAAAAAATAAAAGCAATGGCACCGATAGCTAAGAAAGGCCCAAATGGTATCTTTAGCTTCATGGTTTTACCGGTTTTTAAAATGACTGCTAATCCTGCAAGCGTTCCGACAGCTGAAGCCGCAAATATGGTAAATAAGACCCCTTTCCACCCGATGAGGGCACCCATCATCGCCAAAAGCTTAATATCACCGCCCCCCATACCCTCTTTGCGTGTAATCAAATGATACAACCATGCGACTAAGTAGAGGCTGCCACCGCCAACTAAAATACCCAGAATAGACTCGGCGAAGGTCACATTGGGCAGGGCAAAACTGGCGGCAAAGAAAATGGGTATTCCCGGCAGCGATATCACATCCGGGATAATCTGGTGATCAATATCGATAAATGTTATAACCAGCAAAACGGCGATAAAAGTATAATAAATCAGAGCCTCAACGCTGATGCCAAATTTTAAGAACACTCCTACGGCAAAGATGCCGCTGATGAATTCAATAACAGGGTAACGCAACGAAATATGAGCACCGCAGTGACGACATTTTGCCTTTAACGCGATGTAGCTGAAAATGGGTATATTGTCATAAAGGCGGATAAGCGCCCCGCAATGCAGACATGCTGAACGGGGGTGAACGATTGATTTCGACTCCGGAAGCCGGTAGATGCAAACATTTAAAAAGCTTCCGATACAGAGCCCAAAAATAAAAACAAATACCTCGGTCAGATAGTTTGCCATCATAGCTTAATGGTCCTGTCAGGGGAGGATTTGGTTTGCAACCGGCGAATAAATCCGCTCTGCAACTATTTCCGTTTCGTGAACGAGAGGACACGTTCACATATAAAATAAGATTATCCTCATTGCTTTAGGGACAACACTGCAATTCATAAAAAATTAAGCCGGGTATTGTCAAAGAAAAATTAAGGATTATTTTAGCAGTTTACATTGTTTTCCACTATATTTGCCGAATTTATATTATTTTCGGCCAAATCGGGTGGACCTTGAATTCCCGCCCGAATTTCAGGAGCTCTTATGGCACAAAGTGATCAAGACGATCTCATCAGTCTAATTGAAGAAGACAGCGCCAATGCGGATATCCCAACCGCTCTGCCGATGTTGCCGGTGCGCGATATTGTGATTTTCAGCGACATGGTGCTACCGTTGTTTGTCGGCCGCGAAAGGTCGATTCGAGCAATCGAAGAAGGCGTGGCCAAGGATGGATTCTTAATGCTGGTCACCCAAAAAGATCCCGCAATTGAGGATCCGGTGACCGCAGACATTTATAAGGTCGGTACGGTTAGCCGGGTGCTGCGCATGCTCAAGTTGCCGGATGGTCGCGTCAAAGCCTTGGTGCAGGGTGTCGCCAAGGCCAAAATTGTGCGTTACCTGAGGAAACGCTCATTTTATCGGGTTAAAATCGAAAAAGTTGAAGAAGCACCTGTTGGTGACATAAATCTGGAGATCGAGGCCCTGATGAGAACAGTCAGGGAAAATACGGAAAAGATCCTTTCGCTGAGGGGGGAGCTCTCCGGTGATATCAGTTCCATTTTAGAGAGCATTGAAAGTCCAGGCAAACTGGCCGATTTGGCAGCATCCAATTTGAAGCTCAAAATTGGTGAAGCACAGCAGTTGCTGGAATTCATCAATCCGGTTAAGCGACTTAAAAAGGTAAACGATTTGCTTTCCAGAGAACTTGAACTCTCAACCGTTCAGGCCAAAATCGAATCCGAAGTCAAAGATGAAATTTCCAAATCCCAACGTGATTATTTTTTGCGCGAGCAGGTCAGGGCAATTTACAAAGAGCTGGGCGAACAAGATGACAAGACCGTTGAAATCGAAGATTATAGGCGAAAAATCAAGCGTGCCAAAATGCCCAAAGAGGCAAATAAAGAAGCACTTAAGCAACTCAAACGTTTTGAACAAATGCACCCGGACTCTGCAGAGGCAACTGTTTCGCGGACCTATTTGGACTGGCTGGTTGAGATGCCATGGCACAAATCGTCCCGGGATAGCTTTGATATCCATAAGGCCAAGTCGGTTCTTGAAGAAGATCACTATGGTTTAACCAATGTGAAAGATCGCATTCTGGAATACTTGAGCGTGCGCAAATTGAATCCAAAAATGAAGGGGCCGATTCTGTGTTTTGTCGGTCCACCCGGCGTCGGTAAAACCTCTCTGGGCCAATCCATTGCGCGGGCATTAAAACGCAAATTCATCCGGATCTCCTTAGGGGGTATCCGCGATGAAGCCGAAATCAGGGGGCATCGTCGCACTTACATCGGCGCAATGCCGGGCCGAATTTTGCAAGGTTTGAAACAATGCGGCAGCAATAATCCGGTCTTCATGATGGATGAAATCGATAAACTAGGCGCTGATTTTCGTGGAGATCCGTCTTCAGCTCTTTTGGAAGCACTGGATCCGGAGCAAAATACGTCTTTTAGCGACCATTTTCTCAATATCCCGTTTGATCTTTCTAAGGTGATGTTTATTCTGACATCGAATTTGACAGATACCATCCCTTCAGCGTTGTTGGATCGGATGGAAGTTATTTCACTTTCGGGTTATACCGAAGAGGAGAAAATTGTCATTGCGCAAAAATATCTGATACCACGCCAAATTAAAGAAAACGGGCTCAAACGCCGTTCGGTATCCATCAGCAGCGGTGCGCTTCAGTTGATGATTGCTGAATATACGTCTGAAGCGGGGTTGCGCAATCTTGAAAGAGAAATTGCAGCCATCTGTCGGAAAATCGCTCGTAAAATTGCCGAACGTCAAAAGGAGCCGTTTTGCGTAACCCGAGGCAACCTGCATAAATATTTAGGAATCCCGAAATATGGACCAGAAACCGACAAGGCGGGCAACCAGGTGGGTCTTTCCACTGGTTTGGCCTGGACACAGGTTGGAGGCGAGCTGCTGCACGTCGAAGCATCGTTGATCGGTGGAAAAGGAGATTTAATTGTGACCGGACAACTGGGAGATATCATGCAGGAGTCGGCCCGGGCGGCCTTGAGCTTTGCGCGCGCCAACTTGACTTCCTGGGGAGTGAAGGATAAGCAAATCGAAAGTTCAGATATTCATATTCATGTGCCGGCCGGTGCCATTCCAAAGGACGGTCCCTCAGCAGGTATCGCAATGGCCACTGCTTTGGTATCGGCATTCACCAATCGGGCCGTGCGCAACGATGTCGCCATGACCGGCGAAATAACGTTGCGGGGTCGTGTGCTACCCATTGGGGGATTGAAAGAAAAAGCCCTGGGGGCGATGCGGGCGGGAATCCGGACAGTCATCATCCCTGAAAAAAACAAAAAGGACCTGGCCGAGATCCCGCGGCATCTGAAACGCAAGATCGAGTTTATACCGGTAAAGCATATGTCGGAGGTATTGGCGCGAACGCTTATGGAGTCCGAGGCGAAAGGCCGAACCCGACGGCCCCAAACCAAACGTAAATAAACGAAGCAAAATTATCGCGTACCGATGAAGATTCTTGCACTCGACACAGCTACGTCTAGCTGCAGTGTTGCCGTTACTGATGATGGTAACTTGTGCGCTGAATTAACGACACGTAAAAACCAGACGCACTCAAAGCATTTGATGGAAGCGATCGACGCGGTTCTGTCAAGCGCCGGTTTAGGTGTTGGTGATTTGGACGGGTTTGCCGTCACGATCGGACCCGGTTCATTTACCGGGCTGCGAATTGGCATCAGCACCACCAAAGCTTTGGCATTTGCGGTCGATAAACCGGTGGTGGGCATATCAAGTCTTGAAACCCTTGCCTGGCAATGTGCCGAGCGCGTTCATTTGATTTGCCCGATGCTGGATGCACGTAAAGCGGAGGTCTATTGCGCAACTTACCGATTCATTGCAGACCACCTGGAGGAGCAATCGCCTGCATGTGCAGTGATGCCGGAAAGCTTTGTGCGTCAAATGAAAGAGCCCTGTGTATTTATCGGTTCCGGGGCCCAGCTGTATCGCCCGATAATAAAAAATATTCTAGGCGATCAGGCCCATTTTAGACCTTACGACTTAGATATTATTCGGGCATCGAGCGTTGCTTTTTTAAGCCTGCAACGGTTTAAGTCCAACGATACCGAATCGGTTGCCGATCTGGTCCCGCATTACATCCGAAAATCGGATGCTGAACTCAGTGTGAACGCCAAATCCGGTTGCAAATCCATCTCAACAGGAAATAATGCTAAATGAACGCGCCGGGCGCTGTCCAAAGAAAGGCATAACTGATTTAAAGTGCTTCTTAAAGTGAGGCCAGTCCTGAATCCGGACGGCACCACTTAATTTTGTGTGGCGGCGTCGTTCATCTCAAACGCGACGTTGCTGATCATCTCATGGACATTATTGACAATTCCTATTGATATTGGTATGTAATACATTTCAAATTAGCGCAGACTTATGCCATCAATTGATGGCGTGCTTCTGAGGTGGGATAGCGACTGCATGGAGAATTATTCATGGTCTGATCCGCCGGGTCAGACGGCCTTTCCAGTGGCAAAAGCCGGCCATCCATTGATTTTGGCGGCGGCATTTGTCACTTTGATTTTTGCGCTGCTGGGCATGACAGCTCTGGCCTTGATCGGCATGGTGGTCGTTTTTTGTTTTTGCGGTTTTTTCAGGGATCCGGATCGCGTCATTCCCGACCAAACGGGCGGTATTGTTTCCCCGGCTGACGGTAAAGTCATTGTGGTCGACACGATTGACAACACCCCGTTTTTCGATAGCCGCTGCAAAAAAATCAGCATTTTCATGTCTGTTTTCAATGTGCATGTCAATCGGATTCCTTTTGACGGAACGGTCGCCAAGGTTCAGCATCATCCGGGTAAATTTTTCGCAGCGAATCTGGATAAAGCATCTTCGCAAAATGAACATAGCGCTCTTTTTTTGGAAACACCCGACAGCAAACCGATCTGCGTTGTCCAGGTTGCCGGATTGATTGCCAGAAGAATCATCTGTTATGTACAACCCGGGATGAAACTGACTAAAGGACAGCGTTACGGATTGATTTGTTTTGGTTCGAGACTTGATGTTTACTTGCCGTCAGACACTGAAATTAGGGTTGCTGTCGGTGATAAGGTGAAGGCAGGAACTTCTCTTATCGGGCAATTCGTGTGAGCCATCTGCGCTTGCAGGATCAATTTTAAAACGATCGTCGGATTCAAGCAGGGTGCCTGTGAATCGGCGGTTTTTTTATAAAATAAATCCGCATTTGCAAAACAGAATAGTCGCATGAAAAAGAATTACGAAATAGCGGTCATCCCCGGTGACGGCACTGGACCTGAAGTTGTTGCCGAGGGGCTCAAGGCGCTCGACGCGGCGGCCGCCAAATATAATTTTACCTGCCATGTGACGACTTACGATATCGGCGGCGCCCACTATCT
>JASFEV010000126.1:0-12330 GCA_050124655.1 Desulfobacterales bacterium | reverse complement strand
CCACTTCAAGGGAGCCAATTTGATGATCGAGACCGATAGCCCGGGCGCTGCCAATGGTTGCCATCTCAATCACCGTTTTAGCATCCATTGAGGTGGGATCATTTGTTTCAACCTTGTGGATTTTGGCAGCGATGTCCATTTCGTGGAACAAATCAAGATTGTTATTGCTGGCACACCCATCGGTCCCCAAACCCAGCACAATGCCGGCTTTTAAAAGCCGAGAGACCGGCGCAATTCCGGCAGCCAATTTGGCATTGCTTTCCGGATTGTGGGAGATGCAGGCCTTGCGGGACGCAATCAGTTCAATATCCGCATCATCGAGCCAAACACAATGGACCAATAAGGTATTTTCATTCAGTAACCCCAGGCGATCTAAATAGGCAATAGGTGTGGTGCTATGATCATGCTGAATCTGCCGGTACTCGTTTTGGGTTTCAGCCGCATGAATTTGAAAGCACAGGCCGGTTTCCGTACTCAGCGCTTTGGCTTTTTTCAAAGTCTCCCCGCTACAGGTATATGCTGAATGGCAAAATACCGACGGGGTAATCAGAGGCGAACGGTTGAGCCACTTGGAAACAAACGCCCGTGGAACGCTTATATTATCTTTCGGATCTGGAACTCCCGGCGCCGGGAAATCGACTACGCCCTGGGCCAGAACCGCCCGCATGCCGCTGGTATGTAAGGCTTCGGCCACTTGATCTTCTAAAAAGTATCCGTCGCAGCATGCGGTCGTGCCTGCCAGCATCATTTCAGCGCAGGCTAATAAAACGCCCCAGCGCACATTCTCGGGGTTGATATGGGCGTTTTCGGCGGGGAAAATATGTTTGTTTAACCAGATGTCCAGCGGCCGATCGTCCGCCAGACCGCGAAACAGAGTCATGGGAAGATGGGTGTGGCTGTTAACCAGACCCGGCAGCACGAGACCCCCACCGGCATCTATGGTTTCAGTGGCTGCAGGCAATGATTGATGCGGGTCCAGGGGCTCGAGGCGTTTAATCTTGTCCGCTTTTATGCACAGCAGGCCGTTGGGGATAATATCAAAACGCTCATTGACGGTCACCAGGGTGCCGTTGTGTATGACAAGATCATAGGGCATGGTTCACCGTTTCATACAAAAAAAATAATCTTTCCACATGATGAATGCGTTATGTCACGGCAGAATCATGAGGAGTGTTGGAGTGATGGAGTACTGGAGTGTTGGTAAAATTGAAACGATGTGAAGCGGCGTCATTTGGCAATATCATTACTCCATTACGCCATTACTCCAATAAACTAATTTGAATTATCGACAAAATTCTCTATGACCTATTTAGCTCGACTTGATTTCGTGAGCGATTTGATTGACGTCGTCCATGATACGTCCGAGGTCCATTGTCGTCAGTCGACCGTCTTGCATGACGATGGTGCCATTGATCATCACGGTGGTGACGTCGCTTCCCCGCGCCGCATACACCATATGCGAAACGGGGTTGTACATGGGCGTCAAATGGGGTTGGTCGGTGTCGACAATAATCAAATCGGCCTTTTTACCTGTCTCGATCGAGCCGATAAAGGACTCGAGGCCCAAAACCCGTGCGGCCCCGATGGTGGCCATTTTTAAGACCGTCTCGGCATCCATAACGGTGGGATCCAAAGTTTTGGCCTTGTGGAGTTTAGCCACTGTATCCATTTCCAGAAACAGATCCAGGTCGTTGTTGCTGGCACAACCATCGGTTCCCAATCCCACGCAGATGCCTTCGGTTAAAAGTTCGGGAATGGGTGCAATACCGGATGCGAGTTTCATGTTACTTTCCGCATTATGAGCCACTTTCACATCGAAGCGCTTCAGCAAGGCGATATCGTTTTCCGTCAGCGCGACACAATGGCAGGCCACCACATTCGACGCCAAAAGTCCAAGATCAGCCAGGTGTTCCACCGGTGTTTTATCAAAACGCTCTTTAATTTGGGAAACTTCACTTTTGGATTCTGCTAGGTGGATCACCAACGGCAGCCTGAATTGCCGGGCGAGCTCAAATGCCTTCTGCAGCAATTCCGGCGCGCAAAGATAGGTTGAATGCGGCTCCACTGCAATCGTGACAAGGGGGTGATCCTGCCAGGTCTCAATCAGTTTGCGGGTATATTCGAATCCTTGCGCGATGGGACCGTAATTGGGGGAGTCAAAATCATAGAGGACTTCTCCGACAACGGCCCGCATACCGGCATCGCTGGCGGCACGGGCAACTGCATCTTCGAAAAGATACATATCGCAAAAGCAGGTCGTGCCGGACATGATCATCTCTGCGCAGGCCAGCAGAGCTCCTGAATAGACCATTGGATCGTCAAGTTTGGCTTCGGCTGGAAAAATATGACCATTGAGCCAGGTCATCAACGGTAAATCATCTGCCAGTCCTCTGAAGCATGTCATCGCGGCATGCGTGTGGCTGTTGATCAGCCCAGGCATAATGATTCCACCACGGGCATCGACAACCTCAGATGCGCTCCAATCGGAAAATTCTTCTGCCGGCCCGACGGCCGTGATGGTATCTTTGGCAATCGCAACGGTGCCTTTGGTGAGGATGGTATCAACGGCATCCAGCGTCAGGACAATTCCGTTAGTCAACAGAACATCAGCGGATTTCGGTTTCATAAATTCGCCCAGCCACTCCTTCGATGATTGTTTTCAGCAGGGTTGTGGCCCCTTGGGCCACTTCAATAATGTCTTCAATTGATGCCGGGGTGGGATCATCGGGGTTATGGACGTTTGTAATCGTTGATAATCCCAGCACGCGCATCCCACCGTGAACGGCGGCTATCACTTCCTGGACGGTTGAAAAACCGACGGCTTCGGCGCCGATAATTTGCAAAAACTTCACTTCAGCCGGTGTTTCCAGCGAAGGCCCTTTGAGCCCGACGTATATGCCCTTTTGCAGATGAGCCCCGACTGTACCGGCAATGCTTTCAGCCATAGTGATGAGCGTCTGATCGTACGCGCGGCTCATATCGGGGAACCTTGGACCCCAGCTGTTTTCATTGGGACCCGGGAGTGGGTTTTCGCCGGTTAGGTTAATATGATCGGTGATGAGCATGACATCGCCGGGATTAAATTCCGCATTCAGGCCGCCGGCCGCATTTGAAAGGATCAGAATTTTGACGCCAAGTTGTTGCATGAGCCGAATCGGATAGGTGACTTCCAAAGGGGTATAGCCCTCGTAAAGATGAAAGCGGCCCTGCATAGCAACCGCCGGACAACCATTCATATCACCGGTCAGCAGGCGCCCCTTATGGGTTTCAACCGTAGATACCGGAAAATGAGGAATATCCTCGTATTTAATCGATGCATCGATTTCCATGGCATCAGCGCTTTCTCCCAGACCGGTACCGGTCAGATAACCGATGATCGGTGCAACTTTAGTCTGGCTTTTGATAAAAGCGGCCGTCTCCGCCAAGCGCTGCCTGATATTTTGCATGGTTGTCCCTTTCCCATACTATGTGCTTTAAAAAAGTCGCTAAAGATGCCATTTTAGTGCAGCAAATTGATGCCGTCAAGCCAACAGATCTGATGATTAAAAGCAAGGTGTTCTCATTGACTTTTTTATATCATTGTGACATACAAAACTCTTTAATTATTTGATCCTGCCAGGAATTTTTTGTATGGGGTAACCCGTCCATACAATTGTTAACGACTCGGCTCAAACGCATCGTTTTTCATGCGAGCCAATGAGGGAGATAGGCCAATGCCACCTGAGGTTCGTCCTGAACATGCAGATATTACTGATAACATGTGGACCCAAATTGATGCCATTATCACCAGCAACAGTGGTATCCCGGGTGCGATTATAGGGGTTTTACGTGAATGTCAGGATATCGTCGGCTGGCTGCCGATTGAATTGATAGACTACATCAGCGACGGACTTAATCTTTCCCGCAGCGAGGTTTTCGGTATCGCCACCTTTTATGCCCTTTTTTCCCTGACGCCGAAAGGCAGACACCAGATCAAAGCCTGCATGGGCACTGCCTGCTATGTAAAAGGCATTAAAGAAGTGATCAGCCGTATCGGGAACGAATACCAGCTTAAAGAAGGCGACACCACCGAAGATCGGCGTTTTTCGTTGGAAGCCGTTCGATGTCTGGGCGCATGCGGGCTAGCGCCTGTCGTCGTGGTGGATCAGGATACCTATGGTGGTGTCAAAGCCGACAAAGTCATCGAAGTGTTAAAAAAATACGAGTAGCCTGCAGCGTAGGGCTGATGAAAATATCTGAAATTCAAAATATTTTGGATGCCACCATCCTAACGGGAGAAGACCAGCTCGATCGCAACGTCGTTGGTGCGGGTGGCGCGGATTTGATGGCGGATGTGTTATCTGCGGTTGCCAAAGACGCGGTGCTGCTCACCGGCCTGACAACCGAGCAGGTTTTACGAACCGCCAAGATCGCCGAGGTGGCGGCGGTGGTCTTTGTCAGGGGCAAAAGACCCGATACGCCCGTCATCGAACTGGCCAAATTTTACGGGTTGCCGGCTTTGTTAACAAAATATTCCCTGTTTGTTGCCAGCGGCCGATTGTATGTCAACGGGCTTCGCGGGCTGGATGGTTCGTGGTAAATGAAAAAAAAGATTAACACGTGACGATTGAAAACAGTCTATCATGGCATGCGGGAGTCCAGCATGAATAAGGTCAGATCTCAATTGATGTTGTGTGGCGGAACAGGCTGTCATGCGTATGAGAGTGGTGCGCTTCAGAAAGCACTTCAAAAAGAGCTGGAACGTCAGGAGCTTGCGGACGAAATTAAGATTATTGAGACCGGATGCAATGGTTTTTGCGCGGTCGGACCGGTTATGCTGGTGCAGCCTGAAGGCATTTTCTATCAAAAACTGAAGGTTAAAGATGTCCCCCATCTGGTTGAAGAGCATTTCCTGAAAGGCCGGCCGGTCGAAAAACTATTTTATGTGGAACCCGCATCAAAAGAAACCATTCCCAATATGAAGGAAATCCCTTTTTTTGAGCATCAAATGTTTTGGGCGATGCGCAACAAGGGGCTAATCGATCCGGAGGTTATTGATGAGTACATCGCCCGCGATGGATATTTTGGTGCCGCCAGGGCATTGCAGGAGATGCATCCGGAACAAATCATTGCCGAGGTAAAAAAATCCGGTTTGAGAGGGCGGGGCGGAGCGGGTTTTCCCACCGGGTTGAAATGGGAGTTTGCCAGCCAAAGCCCCGGCGACATCAAATATGTTTTATGCAATGCAGATGAAGGGGATCCGGGGGCCTTCATGGATCGGAGCATTTTGGAGTCCGATCCGCATGCCGTTTTAGAAGGGATGCTGATTGCCGCCCGGGCGATCAATGCACATCAAGGGTATATTTACGCGCGTACGGAATATCCGTTGGCCATCCGAAGGCTGGGGATCGCCATTCAGCAGGCCAGGGAATACGGATTGCTGGGTAGCGATATCCTGGGGTCCGGTTTTGACTTCGACATCGACATCTACCAGGGTGCCGGCGCCTTTGTCTGCGGCGAAGAGACCGCCCTGATGCGCTCGATCGAGGGCAAACGCGGAATGCCGCGTCCACGCCCCCCGTTTCCGGCGCTCAAAGGTTTATGGGAAAAACCGACTATTCTCAACAATGTTGAAACTCTGGCTAACATCCCCCAGATTATTCTCAACGGTGGGGATTGGTATGCGAGTGTCGGCACGGAAAGCAGCAAAGGGACCAAAGTCTTTGCGCTTTCAGGCGATGTCAACAACATCGGTCTGGTTGAAGTGCCCATGGGCACGTCGCTCAGAACAATGATTTACGATATCGGCGGCGGGATCCCCAACAAGAAAAAATTTAAAGCCGTTCAGCTCGGCGGGCCTTCCGGTGGGTGCGTACCCGAAAAATATCTGGATATCCCCATTGACTATGAGGAGATTGCAAAGGTCGGTGCCATTATGGGTTCCGGCGGTGCGATTGTAATGGATGAAAATACCTGCATGGTCGATATGGCGCGCTTTTTCATGGATTTTGTCCAAGATGAATCCTGCGGGAAATGCACCCCCTGCCGTGAAGGCACACGGCGGTTGCTGCAGCTTCTGGAAAAAATCTGCGAGGGCCAGGGGGTAATTGAAGATATTCAGATAATGGAGGAGCTCTCCGTTACAATCAAAGAGGCGGCGCTGTGCGGTCTGGGTCAGACAGGGCCGAATCCGGTGCTTTCGACATTGCAGTATTTTAAAGATGAATATGAGGCGCATGTCCTTGAAAAACGATGTCCGGCCAAACGCTGTGTGGCGCTGCTGAAGTTTGAGGTGCAACCGGAAATATGCACCAAATGCGGTATGTGTTTTCGAGCCTGCCCGGCAGAAGCCATTATCTGGAAAAAGAAAGAAGTCGCGGTTATTGATAAGGAAAAATGCATCAAATGCATGACGTGTTATGATAAATGCAAGTTCGATGCAATTGAATAGCAGAATGCTTTAAAATGGTTGCGCCCGTTGCCCGTTAGCCCGTTGAGCCTGTCATAAATTAAAATAGACATTCATCCTATTTTAACGGGCTAAACCGGCTCAACTGGCTCAACCGGCTAACGAAAATAGGAGATCTGCAATTTTCAAAATCGTTTGCAGCACATTAATTTCCCCTCAAAGAGGTACAAATGACTGACGCAATCATATTACTGGGCGGCATGGGATTGGCCATCAGCATCATTTTGGCCATCGCATCCAAGGTTTTCTACGTGTATGTTGACCCCAAAATACTGGCGATTGAAGAAGAATTGCCCGGCGCCAACTGCGGCGGTTGCGGGCTGCCGGGTTGCAGCGCGAATGCCGAGGCCATTGTCGCCGGTTTAGCGGCACCCAATTCATGTGTGGCTGCCGGTGCGGAAGTGGCCGAAGCCATTGCCGGCATCATGGGCGTTAAGGTTGAAGCGGTCGAACCCGATATTGCCCTGCCGGGCTGTTATTTCGGGGTTGAGGATGCAGATACAAAATATGTCTATAACGGTCTTGATGATTGTCGGGCGGTGGCGCTGCTCGGCGGCGGTATGAAAGTATGCACGATCGGTTGTCTGGGCCTGGGAACATGCGCCCGGGCCTGTCCGTTTGATGCCATTCGGATGGGACCCAAAGGCTTGCCGATTGTCGACGAGCAAAAATGTACAGGGTGCGGAACTTGCGAGCGCGTATGCCCGAAACACATTATCAATCTTTCTTCGATCACCCGCAGAATCATTCGGGAATATACCACCGATGAGTGCACGACCCCCTGCCAACGGGGATGTCCGGCCGGTATTAACATCCGGGAATACATTCATCAAATTTCAATCGGAGACAATCATCGCGCCGTTCAGGTCATCAAGGAGCGCAATCCCTTTCCCGCTGTGATCGGACGGATCTGTCCGCGACCCTGTGAACTGGAGTGCCGGCGAAATTATATTGATGAGCCCTTGGCCATCAATTTCTTAAAGCGTTACGCCGCAGATGTTGAAAGGGAAAGCGGCAGCCGTATCCTGCCTTACAAGGCGCCGGATACGGGCCGCAAAATTGCGGTTATCGGCGGCGGTGTGCAGGGGTTGTCGGTCGCATTTTTTACCGCTCGTTTAGGGCACGCTGCCACCGTTTTTGAAGCCACCGCTAAGCTGGGGGGGCTGCTTCGAAGCGCCATTTCAAAAGATCGGCTGCCCGAGGAGATACTGGATTGGGATATTGAGGGCATCGTGGAGATGGGTGTTACCGTCGAAACCCAAAAGGCCCTCGGTCGCGATTTCTCCATAAAATCATTGATTCAAGACGGATTTGACGCGGTTTTTTTAGCCGGCGGTGGTTGGGACAGTCGGCTGGCACGCGGGGCGCAAGATGCTGTTGAATCGCCGATTCCTGGAACTTATATGCTGGTGGATCTCCTGCGATTCGGTGACCGGCCGACAGAGGATTTGGCAATTTCATCCGATGTGGTTATTGCCGGTGGGGGCAAACTGGCGCTTGATGCTGCCAAGATTTCCAAAGAGCGAGGTGCGAAAACCATTACCGTCTTGCTTCGTGAGAGCTGGGAAAACAGCCCGATTTCAGATGTGGAATTAGAAGAAAGCGGTATGACCGATCTTAACATTATTTATAATGCGGCCGTTAACCGCCTGATCGGAGAGGCCGATCGGCTTGAACAGGTCGAATATATTGAAGCCGACACTTTAAAAATGACGACCCTAGCGGCTCAGACACTGGTCTTTGCCTCCGGCCGATTTCCGGAACTGGTGTTTACCCGGCCCAAACCCGAAGACACTGAAGCTGATGATCAATCCGAAGAGGCGACCCTGCCTCCGGATTTGTCATTGCGCTGGGAAGGTAGATCCCCATACAAGCAGCCGGCCTTCAAAGATGAGGTCGGCCTGTTTGCAGAAGGTGATGTGTTGGCGGATTATAGTGCGGCCATTAAAGCGATCGGTGCCGGCCGGCGGGCGGCTGCATCAGTTCATCAAATCATGAATGGGTTAACCCCTGATCTGGCGGAGCATGTCATCACGCCGCAATCGACCGTGCAAAATGTGTATCATGTCGAAAAGGTACAAACCAGTCAGCGCCAGATCATGCCCATTTGCAGCGGTAAAGAACTGGCGGTATGCGGTGAGATTGAAAAAGGCTTTACAGCCGAGATGGCAAAGAAAGAAGCGGATCGATGTCTTCAATGCGGATTAATCTGCTATGTGCATACCCAAACGGAAGGTACGGAAAAGGCAGCAGAGTCGACGGAAGCTGCCGGGTAATATCCTTCACTCGCAGCGTGATTAATTCGGATACTTGAGTTGCTTCAAAAACGCAACACCAATAAACTATACCCATCGACTTCTATGATATTAGAATACGATCGGTGAGCGAGGTCACCATTGGCTACTGAACAAGGTGTCGTGCTGCGGACCGATTCTGAATCTGCCTGGGTTAAAACCACCCGGAGCAGTGCCTGTCAAGGATGTACGGCAAGAAAATCGTGTCATAGCCTCAGCAACAGCCAAGATATGGAAGTCAAAGCCATCAACATTGCTGGTGCCAGAGAAGGGGACCGGATTGTGTTAAGCTTTGAAACCAAGTCATTGTTGAAAGCCACATTTTTAATCTACGTGTTCCCCATCATTTTTTTGATCCTCGGCGCTGCCATCGGGCAGATACTGGCCTCCCATCTTGCAGTCGACCCCTCGGCGTTATCGGTTCTGCTGGGGTTTGCCTTCTTTTTTACCGCCTTGTTGATCATCAAAGTCCGGGCCAAAGAAATGGCCTCCAAGAATGCCTACCAGCCGAAAGTGACCAAAATTTTAGAAAACTCAAAATTTTAACTACTCCTCTTTTCTGGGAAAAAGATCTTCGATTTCAAAATCTCTAATTTTCTGGAGACAATTTTCCAGTGCCATATCTTCCGTTTCACCAGTGCCCTGAAACTCCTGTCGGGCAACGATGTTAATCAGGTTGGGCACGGCCACGAATTTGCCTGCCAGCTTGCCGGCCTTGGTTTCGTGCACATCAATGTATATTAGCCTCTCGTTGCGAATCAGGTTATACCTGGAAATCTTTGTCAAAATATCATTTTCCTTCAACGACTGCATTGTAAGATCCCTTATGTTATTCTTTTTCTATGCTAGTCTTGAGGGGAAAACCATTCTCCCGGGCTAACTTTGTTACCAGATTTGTCTTCGTTTCGGCCATTTCAAAAGGATAAACGCCACACACGCCGACACCTTTTCGATGCACCTGCCACATCAAGCGTGTGGCCGAGTCTACAGACTTATTAAAAACAACGATCAGGATTTCAACAACGAAAGCCTTTGTCGTATAATCATCATTGTGAAGTAACACCTTATACATTGGCGGTTCAGTTGTTTTATCATCAATTTCTTCAAGGATATCATCCTGATAATCAGGCTGTTTGGTGCTCACTTTAATTGCCCTCCGTCTACCTGTATTATCAGTAAAACTTAAGGGCTGGCTAAAAGAAATCAAGCCGCGTAGGCTTAAAAACAAAACTGACTATAATTCCAGGTCGGCGGTATGAATCGTCCTCCTATAGGCGTCTATCCAAAAGGGGAGCCCCTAAATAAAAAAGGCAGCTTACCAGCATAACGGATGCCGATAAGCTGCCGATTGAAAATGGTGGATCAAATTAAATGGCAGCCTTCAAGCCTTTGCCAGCTTTAAATTTAACAACATTTTTGGCCTTGATTTTAATGGGCGCTCCGGTCTGAGGATTGCGGCCTTTACGCGCTTTTTGGCGCGTTTTCTGGAAGGTTCCAAAACCCACCAGGGTGACCTTGCCGTTCTTTTTCTTCAATGCTTTGGTCACGTTGCTCATGAAAGAATCTAAAACTTTGCCGGCGGCAACCTTCGACACTTTAGCGTCCTTTGCCATTTTGTTGATTAATTCTGCCTTTGTCATTTCTGCCTCCTTCTTTTAGTTTTAAATATAATTTCGCGATGATATTTGAAAAATTTTACAGCAGAATATTTTGAAAGTCAATAAATAAAAGCCCATTTATATTGGTTTTGCGAGAAGAAATCGTTTCAAATACACAGTATCACTAAGTTTGTCGGTTGGGCAAATTACAAATCATACAGCATTGGCTCTTATTTCTCTTCTGAATCGTGTCAACTGTCGGTACACTGTCGCTGCGGGGCAGGTATACACCTGTCTAAATATCGCTTTATAAATAAAGGATTATATGATAAAAATTAATAAAATTGGTGTTTTGTTTTTTGAATCACCGGTTTTTTTGCGGCTTTGATATCATGATTTTTTACGACCCGCCAAACATGGGTCGTTGAGAATGCCTACGACTTGGCAACTGCATGTTGTCCGGGGTAGATTAAATGAATCAGAAAGTATATGTAACCAGCAAACAGATGGCGACGTTTTCCTGTCCGCAATGTACACGGACAAAAACCGTTGATGTTTCAAAATATGCGGCTCTTGATAAAATGGTCAAGGTAAATGTCAAATGTCCATGCGGGCATGCATACAAGGCAATTTTAGAAAAGAGAAAACAGTATCGTAAGGAGACAAACCTGCCGGGAACCTACATCCATTTTATCAACGGGCAACCCCAAAACAGGGGGCTGATGACCGTTGAAGACATCTCCACAACGGGAGTGAAACTTAAATTGAATGTCAAGCAGAACTTTGCCATTGGTGATCAGATGAAAATTGAGTTTCATCTTGACGATAAGCAGCGTACCTTGATTAAAAAAACAGTCATTATTAAAAATCAGCGCGATCAGTTTATCGGCGCCGAATTTGCGCCTTTTGAAACCGTTGACAAAGCGTTGGGTTTCTACTTGTTTAGTTAATACCTGAATCTTGCATGAAAATTAATGCGAAGTTGAGACTACTTTAAAAAGCGGCACGTCAAGCAAATTATAGAATTACAAAAAAATACCTGTTAGATATAATGGATGAAAATCATTTTATCGCATTAATTTTCACCCGCTGGGCGCGCCGGAGGCTTCCATCTGCTGTGTTATTCAGGGCGAAGCATAGTTCACTATAGCTTCGCCCTGAAGTGCCTTGCATATGAAAGCCTCCGACTCGTGCAAGACTCAGGTTTGACCTGAATCTTGCATGAAAAATTCACGCAAAGGTTGTCTGACATACCTTAAGGCCTGCTCAAATCATACAAATTGCTCAGTTCGTTGCCTTTGCTCTCCTGTAGCAATTAATAACGATGAAAAATAGATGTCCATGGGCCGGTAACGACCCGATCTACATAAAATATCATGACAACGAATGGGGAGTTCCCCTGCACAATGACCGCAAATTATTTGAGTTTCTCTTGTTGGATGGCTTTCAGGCCGGACTAAGCTGGATTACCATTTTAAAAAAGCGAACCAACTATCGCAAAGCATTTGATCATTTTGACGCCCGCAAGATAGCCGCCTACGATAGCTTTAAAATAAAGCAATTACTTGACAATAAAGGAATCGTTCGAAACAAGTTAAAAATTGAAGCCGCAGTTCAAAATGCAAGATCGTATTTGGCTGTTCTTGACGAAATTGGCAGTTTTGATGATTACATCTGGAAATTTACAGATGGTAAAACCATTCGGAACGCCTGGCAGACGATAAGCCAGATCCCCGCTTGGACGAACGAATCAATTGCGATGAGCAAGGATTTAAAAAAAAGAGGATTCAAATTTGTGGGACCGACCATCTGTTATGCTTTTATGCAGGCGGCCGGGATGGTAAATGACCATCTGGTTAGTTGTTTTAGATATCAGGGATAAAGAAGGTAGGAACTATGGCATACTGTTCAGCTTGCGGAAGGCATCATAACGTTGGGTTTGTCTCAACCCGTTTTGCCGGAACAGATGGCGTGTCGCTGGAGACAGCCA
>JASFEV010000125.1:0-12359 GCA_050124655.1 Desulfobacterales bacterium | reverse complement strand
GCCGGCATCGGTCTGGATAATGTGGATATTTCGGCGGCAACCAAAAGGGGGACGCTGGTGATGAACACGCCCACCGGCAATGTGATCACCACCGCCGAACACACCATCGCCATGATGATGGCCCTCACCCGCAACATACCCTGGGGGACTGCGACACTTAAAGATGGCAAATGGGAAAAAAAGAAACTCCAGGGTCGCGAAATTTATCATAAGGTCCTCGGCGTCATCGGGTTTGGCAAAATCGGGTCCATCGTTGCTGACCGGGCCCGGGGCTTAAAGATGCGTGTGATTGTTCACGATCCATTTATCCCGGCTGAAACGATTGAAAAAGCCGGGTTTGAAGCGGTCTCTATTGAAGATCTATACGCGCGGTCGGATTATATTACGATACATGTGCCCAAGCTTAAAGACACCGTGGGATTGCTCGACAAGAAGGCATTCGACCAGATGAAAGACGGAGTAATGATCATCAACTGTGCCCGCGGCGGTATTGTGTCCGAAGCCGATTTGAACGAGTCCCTGAAATCAGGCAAGGTGGCCGGTGCTGCCCTGGATGTCTTTGAAAGCGAACCTCCCGGCGTGTGCCCGTTGTTTGAGATTGATCGGGTCATTTGCACACCGCATCTGGGGGCTTCGACGCTGGAAGCCCAGACCAATGTGGCAGTTATGGTGGCCGAGCAGATCATTGCCTATCTGAGAGACGGCACGGTGATCAATGCCGTAAATGTGCCGGCCGTCAGTGGTGATTTACTTGAAAAATTGAATCCCTATTTGACCCTTGCGGATCGCATGGGGTGCCTGCTGGCCCAGCTGTCCCAGGAAGCAATTAAAGAGGTGCTCATCAAATATGCTGGTGATTTTGACGAACTGGACCTGTCACCGGTCACCACTGCGGTTTTAAAAGGTCTGATGACACCCATGATCAAAGACGATGTCAACTTCGTCAATGCGCAGGTGCTTGCCAAGGAGCGCGGAATTAAGGTCAGGGAATCCAAGATTTCCGAATCTGACGAATATATTAATTTGATTGACGTCAGGGCCATATCCGATAAGGATGAGAACCTGGTGGCCGGAACGATATTTGGCCGCAAGAATCCCCGTGTCGTCAACATCAACAATTTCCGGTTGGAGCTGGAACCCATCGACCGTTTTATTTTAATCCATAATCATGACAAACCCGGAGCGATCGGCAGTATCGGAACCCTATTGGGCGACAACGGCATTAATATCAGTCGCATGCGAGTGGGCCAGGAAGAAGGCTCGGATAGAACGATGATTTTTCTGCGAACCGACACGCCGATCCCTGAGGATGTCATTGAAAAAATGAGAGATTTGCCGTTGATTATCAATGTGGCAGCGTTTGAACTTTAGCGTGTTGCGCGTTGCGTGTTTCGTGTTACGGGTCGAGCATCCATGATGGTTTGGTTTTTGGAGGACGAGCACGAGGACGACGACGAAGATTCTATGTGCCTAATGGTTAATAGAAGCTGTCTCAAAAATAGTAGATTACACTCAAGGGCAAGGCGCAAACCGATTCAAAAGCGGAGCATACACGACAGTATTCGAGTATTTTGAATCGGTTTGCAACACAGCCATTGAGCGTTAGATGCATTTTTGAGATAGCTTCTAAAAACTTGTAAGGAACTAAACAGTGAGCAAAAGCAAAAGAAGATTACTACTGGGAAATGAAGCCATCGCACGCGGTCTGATCGAAAACGGATGTGCCATTGCAACCTCTTATCCGGGAACACCGGCTTCGGAGATTCTGGCGGCGGTGGCAATTTTTCAAAACCAGGAATCACTTCCCATGCATACGCAATGGGCCGTCAACGAAAAAGTGGCCTTTGAGGTGGCATATGCCGGATGCCAGACCGGTCTGCGGGCGGCGGTCAGCATGAAGCAGGTGGGTTTAAATGTGGCTTCTGATCCGCTTATGAGTGCCGCCTACCTGGGAACCAAGGGCGGGTTTGTTCTCATCAGTGCTGATGATCCCGGGCCCCATTCTTCTCAAACCGAGCAGGATAGTCGGTTGATGGCCATGTTTGCCAAAATACCGGTGCTGGATCCGGATTCCCCGCGTCAGGCCAAAGAAATGATGGGTATGGCATATGCGCTGTCCGAAGCCCATCAGATCCCCGTGATGGTCCGTCCAACAACCCGGGTGTGCCATTCCCGCCAGGATATCTCGCTGGGGGCGATTCCGAAGATCAATCGTGAGGTTAAATTCGAAAAAAATCCAATGCGTTGGGCGGCCACACCTAAATTTCGGCTTCAACTGCACGGTGAGTTGGAAGAAAAACTGGCAGCCATCGCAAAATATCGCCCAACCGCACCCAAAAAACGAAATCGCACTGGAAAATCTACGCGCGCGATAATTGCTTCAGGGGTGGCGGCGGCCCATACCAAGGACATTTTAAAGGAATTGAAACTCTGGTCAAAGGTTCCTTTTTATCAAGTTATGCAGCCCTTTCCGTTACACAGCAAATTTATCGATCTGATGATTGAAACCTATGAAGACATTTTGGTCATTGAAGAGACCATGGGCGTTATCGAAATGCAACTGGCAGACCGTTATCGGGTGAACGGAAAGAATTCCGGTGCGGTGCCAAGGGTCGGCGAACTGAGTCCTGAAAAGATTGAGCAAATTGTCTGTGATTTTGTCGGGCTCAAATCCGAGGCTTTTTCGATAGAATCACCTCCAGGCCGGCGGCCGACATTGTGTCCGGGGTGCCCGCATCGCGCCAGTTTTTTTGCCATCAAAAAAGCCGCTCCCCGCGGAATCTACACCAGCGACATCGGCTGTTATACCCTGGGTCTCAATATGGGTGCTGTTGATACGGTCCTGTGCATGGGGGCCGCCATCAGTCAGGCCTGCGGATTTTATCATGCCTATAAAAATGAGGAAAAGAGACCGGATATCGTGGCCACCATCGGTGATTCGACTTTTTTCCACGCCGGCGTACCGGCCCTTATCGACGCGGTGGTCCAGAAAGTGGGTTTTGTGCTGGTGATCTTAGATAACCGTACCACCGCCATGACCGGTAATCAGCCCACGCCGGCCAGCGGTCATGGGGCCTGCGGCGAGCCCACAGAGACCGTTGATATTCGTTCGCTGGTTGAGGGTTGCGGGGTCAAATTTCTACGCGAAGCCAACCCTTATGAGGTTAAAGATTTTATCTCCCTCCTTAAAGAAGCGGTAAAGTACAGCCGCAAAAATGGGCCGGCCGTGGTGATTTCAAAATATCCGTGTGTTCTTCATCGCGCACGGCAGGGTGGGGCCGGTGAGATCATACCGGTGGAAGTCAGCGATGACTGCGATGGTTGTGGATACTGCATCAAAAATTTTGAATGTCCGGCCTTGATCTATCATCACGATGAAGACGATAAGCACGTCAGTATCGATCCAATCCTGTGCACTGCTTGCGGCGTCTGTCTGAATGTATGTCCCAAAGGGGCTTTTGTACCCAAAAAGTAAGTTTGGTCATCCTACAATTAAGGAGGAAAGCGGATTATTAGACGATTTTAAAATTATGAGCAGTTATTCGTTATTGATAGGACCTTTCTGATATTCCTGCTCATTAAACCAATAACTATTGCCCAATAACGATTAACTGCGAGTGAGCGCACAATATGCACAAGCGAGGAAGCAATGAGCAAAGCATTCAAACAGCAAATCCTGATCAGTGGTGTCGGCGGCCAAGGGGTATTGTTTATAACGAGCCTGCTGGCTGAAGCGGCCATCAATAAGGGATTGCCGGTTTTTACCTCGGAAACCCATGGTATGGCCCAACGCGGGGGAACAGTGGTCTCGCATTTTAAGGTCGGTGATTTTGCCAGCCCCTTGATCCGTCCGTTTCAGGCCGACGGATTGCTGGTTTTAAAGGACGAAAATATCGCCCAGCACGGTTCATTTTTAAGACCCGGCGGCTGGGCAGTGGTCAACAGCAGAGATGATATGAAGATCAATAACAATACGACCGCCAGCGCCGTGGACGCCGATCAGCTGGCTCAGGAAATTCAAAATCCCAAATCGCTTAATTTAATTGTGCTGGGATTGGCTCTGGCCCGAGCCGGTCGGAAAGGCAACGACGGGATAAACTTGTTTTGCTCCCTGGCGGACGTCAAAAAGGTCTTGAAAAAAAGATTTGGTGACCGCCCCAAAATACACGATGCTTCTATCAAGGCCCTGGAAGCAGGGTATAAGGCGTTACGAAAGTAAATTTGAGTGATGGAGTAATCTTGATTGCGGATTGAGGATTTAGAATAGCGGTCTCTCCCCTTTATGTTTTTTTAACAAAATGCTTATCTCTGCTAGATTCCACAACTGTGATACCATCTACATAGTGCGCCACGAGCGCACTTTTAATATAAAGTGTGCGCAACTGTGCAGGAGATGAGGGCGGGCACCTCGGAGCCGGCTTCAAACCACCTAAAGCTGCGTTGGTAAAGAGCCAAGGTAGTGAGCGTTTAGGAAAAGTCACGGCTAAGGATCGTGGCAGGTAAGACTCAGAGAGACGAGCACAAGCGAACCATCCGATGAGGCGTAGAAATGTTATAGACGAGGTCAAAACCGGACTCATATGGCTACCGGCCTGGCAAGTCAGCGATTGAAGCTGTTGGTGTAGCGCGCAAAAGATGCTGGCGCTACAACTGGGTTTTGGATTGTGACATCAAGGCCTTCTTTGACAACATCGACCACAAGCTGCTGATGTGCGCTGTTCGCAAGCACACGAATAGCAGGTGGCTGTTGCTCTACATTGAGCGATGAGGCAGCCAAATCCATGCGGAAAACTATAAGAAGTTGGCGGATACACCGAATGACCGACAAGTCCATCAAAGATCTGGCCTGCATGTTTAATCCGGTGATAAGGGGTTGGATTAATTATTATGGGCAGTTTTATAAGTCGGCACTTTACCCGATTTTTAATCAACTCAACGGCGCATTGCAACGATAGGCCATGCGCATTGCAACGATGGGCCATGCGGAAGTACAAAAATTTACGCTATCGCAGGCGTAAAGCCTTTTACTGGCTTGGGCGCATAGCAAATCAGATGTCTTACCTGTTTGCGCACTGGAAACTGTTAAGACAAACGGCTGGTCGATAAGAGCCGGATGAATCGAGAGGTTCTTGTCCGATTCTGTGAGGGACTGAGGGGGAAGTTCCCTCGGTCTACTCGACTCCCCAATTCCACTAAATTACAGGTTTCATAATAATATCCCAACTTTTTTTCAGTGTTTCAGCTTGTTTAAGCATAGCCGGAATCTAAAATCCAGCCAATGTGTAGGTTGCGAACCGCAACATACAATCGTGGAAGGAAATTTAACCAGTGAGTTTTAGATTTGTGAATATATGAATATCGCAATCTTTTGGAGATTCAAAATCTTTGACATATTTGGGCAACCTTCAACACCCACTTTTACCATCTTTCTCTTTGCAACATTCACAAATAAATGATAGATCCGCCTTGATTGCCAACTCGGTCCGAACAGTGTAATGTCAAAAAATAGCTGTGGTGGATTTAGATCCGCCCAGACCGAGGACTTTGGTAAGGATTTGAAGGCTCTATCCAAGCAGGTCCGACCGAGGCTTATTGGTAAAAGTCCACGGCGTGGAGAGGTCGACCAATCAGGGGCAGCTGTAACCAGGAGATAGGAGGCCAGACCGCCGCAGGCCAGAAGAGGGAAATGTGAGCACCGGACTTATTGCGTTACTCGATGACGTTGCCGGCATCACCAAGGTCGCTGCTGCCTCGCTCGATGACGTCGTCGGGCAGGCCGCCAAGGCCGGCGCGAAGTCGGCCGGACTTGTTATCGACGACGCTGCTGTTACACCTCGCTATGTGGTTGGTTTCGCTGCCGCGCGTGAACTACCGATCATTTTAAAGATCACCAAGGGATCGCTGAAAAACAAGCTTTTGTATCTGTTGCCAGCGGCGCTGGTGCTGAGCGCCGTCGCGCCGTGGGTGATCACTCCGCTGCTGATGATGGGGGCGTTGTTCCTGTGTTACGAGGGCGCCGAGAAGGTCTATGAGGCACTGTTTCCGCACAAGGCGCATGCTCACACGGAAAATATCCGGTCGAGCGGTATGGATGCCAAAGCGCTCGAGGAGCAGAAGGTGGTGAGCGCCATCAGGACCGATTTCATACTTTCTGCCGAGATCATGACGATCGCATTGTCCACGGTCCCGGATGCGTCGTTGGCGATGCAGGCCGCTGTTCTGGCGATCGTCGGTGTCGGAATCACGCTTGCTGTCTACGGCGCAGTGGGGCTAATAGTGAAGGCCGATGACATCGGCCTCGTGCTGGCTGCCAACTCAATGGATTCGCTGGTAGGAACGCTGGTTCGCGGATTCGGGCGGGGTTTAGTCAACTTCATGCCGCGGTTCCTCAAGATCCTTGCTATCGTAGGTACTGCGGCGATGGTGTGGGTTGGCGGTGGTATTCTGATACATGCGCTTGCAGGCTACGGATTTCCTCAGATCGAGCATACCATCCACTCGATTGCCGTGGCAATTGGCGGGGCGGTGCCGGAGCGTCTTTCCGGTGCGGTCGAATGGATCTGCACCGCGACCGGCGCCGGACTGATAGGTCTGGCTGTCGGCGCGATAATGATACCGCTGGTCGAGACGGTGGTGGCGCCGGCATGGAACTCGTTGAAGTCGTTGCGCCGCCGGAGCATGTCGGGTTGATCTCTTGGCGGCCATACCGATGAGTCAATATTAAAGGCTGTTGGATCGCCCTATCCCTATACTTTAAAGGTAGGTACCTGCCATTATTACAATATTGAGTCAAGTAGTGATATATTGACACAGATTCACCCAAATTGCAGATATTCCCAAAAAACACAACTATCTTTAGACCTTAATAAGTACCGATATGTTGGTATATGCATTTGACTTATTTTGGGAGATATATCAATCTATAAAAGAGATGCGAAGCTTGTTATGCTCAACAGACAATACAGGTACCATAAAAGGCTAACATTACCCGATTCTTCGCGTTTTGTTTTGCAGTTTTCTGTCCAGGAAGCCAACCAACACCAGCACGACACCGATACCGAAGGTCAGCATTAGCACCCACAATAACCGCGCCAACCAAACAATATACTCCGCATCGCTGAGACTACTGACGTACTGCGGCATCGGCAGGATAACAGCCACAACGGAAGCCAGAATGAATGCTTTAACCGCCAGCCCGAGTAAGCGCCCCATCTTGCTGTTGGTTTTGGTCATTATCCAACAACCTTTTTATACTATGTAAATATAAAGGTTTCGATATAGTGAGGCTACCTAATAAAAACCTGACCCGTGAAAATCTGTGTTATCTCGCCATTTCAAATACTGTCATCAACCTGTGTTTGAGAGAAACCCAAATATCGCAATTTTGCAGATATGAATCAGTTTCATAATACACTTTCTTTAAATATCAGATTACTCTTGCATGCATTTACGAGCTTTAAAAAAAGATGACCAGAGCGGCTATTGTATATTAAGATCCAATGTTTTATCGAGTAGAATAGATAATTTTAAAAAGGATTTTCTGGTGTCATCTAATCAATGAATAAGGCAGGGTTGTAAAACCCTGCCGTTTCAAATGAATCTTTTCTGGGAAATATTCAGATAAACATTTTCTTTGTGGCTATTTTCTCTCTATCTGAACATCGACCTTTGTCCCATTGCTGACGACATCATACACCGGCGACAGTCGGATTAGTTCCTTAAGTGTTTCCAAATTTTCTAAATCCGTCTTGACTTTGAATTTTATCCGTATTTGCTCATATCCAGGTCTGACTTCGTCAGTAATTGCAAAAAAGCCCCTGAGGTCAAGATCACCTTCCAACTTCGACTCCACTTCGTCCAATTTTATGCCGCGAACTGCAGCATGATAAACCATAGTCGTAGTCATTCACGTTGCCAGAGCGTTCAGAAGATGCTCTACAGGGTTTGCGGCTTGGTCTTTCCCCGCTAGGATGGGAGGTTCGTCTGCCTCCAATACAAAACTTTTGGTGTGCGCAATTTCCTGACCCGCGCTGTAAAAGCCGTTAACAGTAGTACGATTGTGTCCACCGTCCATCCATTCGTTGCTAGCACGAAATTTGGATTTGGCAAGTTCGGGGGTTTCCTTTACATCATTGATCAAGCTTTCCACTGCGCTGACATTAAGACCGTTTAACATTTTTTCTTCAGGCATTTCTATTCCTCCTTTTTACGCAAAATTGCTTGCAGTTTGATAAGTAATTATGTTGCTCTTCAATTTTTTAGCCAGAAATTGAACAAATCAAAGAGCGAGGCCGATGGTATCTATGAAGGCTTTGATAATATAAACTTCTATCTCCATTAACTTTTCTGCACCTGACGAGGGAATTTTTGAATTAAAAATGCCAATCTTGGAGCCAATTTATTTCTCATGCCATTGTTTCATGTGATTGGCATGGGTATTCAGGTATGCGCCCGGATTGTAAAACTCGTCATAAAAGTCCAGATCAAGGTGATGGGCTTGCACATACATAATCAAAAACATCGACGGCACCGTACCCGGAAATTTGCCGAAGGTGTCGTAAACATACTGGGCCTGATGCGCAACACACTCTTTAAAGCGTTCTTCATGCGCTTTTGCGGCTGATCGCACTTTACGGTTATCCTTCCACGGGCCCGGTGTGTCCGGATGGAAAGGCCCACCCGGACCGAATTTGCGTTCACAGGCTGCGTAAACCGCTGCCCTCATGTCTACAAAATGGGGCGGACAATACCCCTCCATCACACCCTCCAATCCGGTCGGATTGGGATAAGGCCAGCGATCATCTTCATCATACCGGAACCCCAGACCTGGCACATCCGGTTCGCCACTGGCGCCCAGCATTGCAAACGGATCAACACCATTAAACATCCACCCTCCCAGCCCAAGGGCCTGGAGCATGAGCACCCCGGCGTAACAACTTGCTGCGAGTTCCACTGTCAGTTCGGAAAGGGACCATTGTTCCACAAAGGTGATAGGCCAGGTGTTGTCGACATCTACCAAGTCGTTAAATTGGTTGATCCCCGGAATGGCCTGTTTATGGATGTCATCGTATAACACCAGACCGTTTTGTAGCATATACAGTATGTTGAAAAGTACATGCTGGGATAAATCTCCTACGGGTATGACGAGAAGTGTAGACGGCTTGTTAAACACCCAGGTATTGTGAGCTTCCGCATAGGGAACCTCGGAAGGTATTCGCAGCCGTCCATCATGGATTTTTCGAACGTGATTTTTGGCATAGGCAACGAATTCATCCAAATTCAAAGTTCCATCGCCGGCGCGCTCGGCAAAAGCGGGTGCATCCCGCATTTCCAGCAGATACAACCCATCATCGTCAGTAAAAAACGTCTGACTGGTATGAAAACCCGCTGCAGACGGGAACACGCGCCCCCCGGCCGCACCTGCGTAATTAGAAAGATGGGGCGCATATATCTGGCCACGATATATCATATTGTGCCAAGCAGTATTTCCACCGCAGGCGGCCACCACAAGCAACTTTTCGAGTTCGGAAAGCGGCATCGAGTCTTGTTTCGATTTATAGGCGAACACGCCGTCCGGAATCTCTGCACCCATAAAAAAGCGTCGGGAGCGGCGGCCTAAAAGTGCCTCAATTAATCCAAAATTGGACAATTCTTTATAGCCTGGGGGGAAATTCGAGTTCTCCATGAAAACCTCCTTTTAATTTGGTGCAGCTATCAGGTATGCGCTTAACCTTTTCGCAAGAGATAAAAAGATATCTCAAAACTTGAGCGGTTTCAGAGCTTCATTAAGTCGCTCGCGCTGGTTCTCGCTTGTCAGTTCGACCAGGAGTTTCTGGAAGCGTGGATGTTCAACGCCCGAGAAGATGTATTGCCAGCGATAGGCTGTCAGGACTCCATCCTTGATTTTCTGGATTTCATCGCGACTGAATGAACGGTCGCAAACGTTCGCAAAGTAGTCTACATCGGCAGCGCTCTGATTTTGCAGGATACCATCCACGTCAGCAACCAAGGCAATCAACTCACCGACGGCCTGATCACGTTCCTCATCCGAAATTTTGTTATCTTCACGCGGCCATTCCAATTCGTCCATCATGGCATGAGTGGTTTCTTCCTTCCAGTGAAATAAAAATATATCTTTATACAACTCGGAAAGATTTATTTCCGGCTCGATACTCTGCTTGTAATGTTCCTGGGTGAAAAGCTCGATTTCCAGGATAAGTGCCAGAACGGCCCAGCTGGAACACTTTAGCACGGCGGCCGCAACTGTGTCAGGGTCGGGCAAAAATTGATAGCCGTCCGGCATGCCTTTGGCCATCATCGCTTCGATCCTACGAAACAACTCCTGGTGCTTCAACTCCTCATCGCTGAACCGAATGAGCGCTTCCAGCGCGGTCTGGTCTCCGAGCCAATGGTCCCGGGTCGTTTCAAGCACCTTGGCTGTAACGAAGCGCTCGACAAATCCGAACATGTTGGCGTAGGTGCGTCCCTGAACCTGACTGAGAAGCCTCTTTTCATCTTCGTTTAAAAAATCGAGCCGGTCGACCTGGGAAATTCCGTCCGGTAGAAATTTTTGCGAAAAGTCAAACTCCCGGCCGCGAATGACATCCTCATCGATATCCCAGCGAACCCGCTTGGATACCTCGATGCATTTGGCATAGCGCGCTTGATCGACATGATAATCTTTTAATTGCATGGTGTTTTCTTCCTTTCTCCAATTTAGGTTTAGAGACAAACTATTGAGAAACTTGAGTTAGATGAAGGATGATTCAGATAACAATATTTTTAGAGGAGCCTTGGTCGGAGAATGCAGATTTCACAGGAGAAGATTTCTATGAGGTGATTTTCTTAAAGATCGTAGGCTGGCCCCTGCGGTTTTAATCCAAATTGAAGGATTGTAATTAATGCAACTCTATTTAATACTATACCAGTTAACCACATTGTGGTATATTGTCAAGAAACAACGTAGAAAAAACTGTTTACAATAGGTGTAAATAAAGTAATGCCAAACCCACACTTATCGCTAAATTCCGCGAAGCGTCGGGCTATATATTGCCTATGCAAGTCTTTAATTTTTTGTAAGATCTAAAATTGAAGGCTTCGTGCCTCAACCGCTAATTCCCATTTATTATGGATATGTTATGCAAATCTGAAAAAAAATCAGTCGAGATAATAATCTTTTCCACCTCCTTGGTGCCTTCATAAATCTCCAACACCTTGGGGGCGCGGTCAAAGCGTTTGATATCAAGTATTGTAAGGGCGGATGGGGGACAGGGGAGGTATCCGGGTGTTATAACAGCAGGCGTTGTCTTAAAACATCACCGATATTGCGATCGCCATGGATGATACCAAAGACAAATATGTTGGGTTTAGCGAGTTGGTAGATAATGCGATACTTTTTGGTGATGATCTGTCGGTAATCAAATTGACCGATCTGTGAAAGTTCATCGGGGATGTGCCCGTGCTCAGGATTTTCTGAAAGGCTGTCGCATGCTTTACGGAGAGTTATGACCATATCCTTTGCAGCCTTTTTACTTCCTGACTTTCGGATGTATCGGTAAATTGCTTCGATATCTTTTACGGCTTCTTCGAGCAATAAAACCGTATATGGCATCAGGAAAAATCCTTTTCGATGCGCTCTTCAAATTCATTCAGCACTTGTTCGGCCGGCCGGTATCGCCCTTCGGTCACGCTTTTATTGCCTTGAGCTATCATTTCCAACATGGCTAGGGTTTCCTGCAGATCTTCGTACGCTTTGATATCGATGAGGACGGCCTTGGCTTCGCCATTTTGGGTAATGATCATGGTGCCCTGGTTTTCATTCAGTTTGCGGATCACTGCGGCCATATTGTTTTTAAAGTAGCTGACCGGCTTGAGGTCTTGGCTTAGCTTCATGTAATTCACCCTTAATTTAGGTCATAATTAAGACTTAATATAGACTTTATTAAGATTTATGTCAAGCTATTACAAGATGCGGGTACTCACTCAATCGTTCCACGAATTACGCGTAAATCCGGCAATGTACAGCTGCAACAATAACGCGCAACCCGGAACTCGGAACGCGCAACATTCAAAACCATTACTCTAGTCTAAACTGCAAACAATTATATAAAGATCCATTTCACTACAATTTGCCTAAAACTTCTCGTGAAATGATAATCTTCTCTACCTCCTTGGTGCCTTCATAAATCTCCAAAACCTTGGCGGCGCGGTAAAAGCGTTCGATGTCATAGTCCTTAAAGTAGCCATAGCCACCGTGCAGCTGCAGGGATTCGTCGACCACTTCCACTGCGATATGACAAGCGTACATCTTGGCAATGGCGGTTAGCTTAGTATCCGGCTTGCCCTGATCCAGCAGCCAT
>JASFEV010000124.1:0-12574 GCA_050124655.1 Desulfobacterales bacterium | reverse complement strand
TGAATCTTTTTTTATGGCAACACTTCAATACTCCAGTACTCCAACACTCCGGTTAGATATATTGCCTGGTGTTCAATGTATTTCAGAGAGCCGAATGTGTATTGTAGCTCGTCTACTGGTAATGTTCTTCCACCGTTTGAACCAACGCTGTGAGTGTCCGGTTGACCGGCGCGGGAATTCCCATGCGATCGGCTTGCCGCATCACAAAACCATTTAGGGCCTTAATTTCAGTGGGTCGACCGTGATCGACATCCTGGCCCATGGAGGAGCGGTTGGCCGCTGTGGCTTCAGCGATTTTAAAAACATGGGTGGCCGGATCTTTGCGAACCCTAATACCCTGCGCCTGCGCCACTAAAGCGGCTTCCTCGATGGCTGCCCGACTCAGTTCCCGGGTGAGCTCAAGATCCAGTATCTGGCCGTTTTTAATGCCTGTTAAAGCCGTGATGGCATTAATGCCGATATTGACGATCAGCTTATCCCAGACTACCGGACGGACATCTTTAACTGCCGTGGTTTCGATTCCGGACCGCGTCAATTGATCAGCGATTTGCCGAGCCTGTTGGAATTCTTTTTCACCTTCGGCCCACATCCCGACGGTTGTGGGGCCGGCACCGGCATGTCGAATCGAACCGGCCTTGAGCATGGTGGAGCCATGCGACGTTGTTCCAACCAGGATGCGCTCGGGTGGTACAACCTGCGCGATCGTTTCAGCGTTGCCCATACCGTTTTGCAGAGTCATTACCAGGCCCCTGGAGCCAGCCAGTCGTGCGGCCGTTTGCGCGGCGGCTTTGGTTTGGGTGGCTTTTACAAAAATTAAAACCAGCTCTGATTCTCCGATTTGCAAAGGATCAGCAGCAGCCTTAAGCCTGACCTGGCGTGTCTTGCCGCCAAATTCAATGGCGACCCCATTTTGGATGACCGCATCAATGTGCTCCTGCCAGACGTCATATAGCCAGACAGCATGGCCACCTTCAGCCAGCAGGGCGCCGAACAGGCTACCCATGGCGCCAGCACCGACAATCGCTATTTTCATGTCTTCTCTCCGTTATTGTGCAATCCGAGAGGGAACAAAAAATACCACGAAAAAACGAAAACGCGAAAGATAAAAGGATATTTCGTGCTTTTCAGATTTCGTGTTTTCGTGGTTCATGCATGTTGTTACAGAATCCATATCAAAGACCTATAAGCCCCGGCCCTCGTTCAGCCAGCAAGCCACTAAATGCTGCGGAGCCACTTCGACCAATGAGGGTTTTTCAGACCGGCAGCGCTCAAACGCATGCGGACACCGGGGATGAAAGCTGCAACCCGGTGGTGGATCGATCGGACTGGGTACATCACCTTGCATGGGAAACGGCTCGGCATTACGGTGCGGGTCCGGCATGGGTACGGCTTTTAGCAACGCCGCCGTATAAGGATGGCGAGGTGCGACGCTGAAGCTTTCAACCGGTGCCAGCTCAACCATCGTTCCAAGGTACATCACCGCAATGCGGTCGCTGATGTGTTCGACCACACTCAAATCATGGGAAATAAAAATATAGGATAGCTGAAACTCCTGTTTAAGATCCGCCATCAGGTTGATGACTTGGGCCTGAATAGAAACGTCCAGAGCGCTGACCGGCTCGTCGGCGACAATCAGTTCCGGACGCACGCACAGTGCTCGTGCAATGCTGATGCGCTGACGTTGTCCGCCAGAAAATTCATGCGGATATTTATCCAGATCGGATCCCCGCAAACCGACTTTTCCGATCAGTTCGGCTGCGACCTCTTTGCGTTCCCCTTTGCTGAGGTTTTGTACGGCGCGCAACGGCTCGGTGACGATGGCGTCCACTTTCAGACGTGGGTCCAGGCTGGCGTAAGGGTCCTGGAAAATGATCTGCATGCGCCGACGCAGCAAGCGCATCTCTTTATTACCTAAATTCTGGATGGGTTGACCGTTAAATTCAATACCCCCGCCGGTAGGCTCGATGAGCCGCAGAATCAGGCGTCCGAGCGTTGTTTTGCCGCAACCGGATTCTCCCACTAAGCCGAATGTTTCACCGCGTGACAGCGCAAAAGACACGCCATCAACGGCCCGCACCCAGGCCCGGGGTCTGGTAAATAGTCCACCACCCAGCGGATATTCTTTGACCAGGTTGTCAACTTTTAAAAGGGGCGCTTCAGGCACTTGGTTTCCTCCAATCCGGGTAGTGCTTGAGCCAACACCGCGCCCGCTGGCCATTGCCAATCTCAAACAATTCGGGTTGTTGTTGGCGACAAGTTTCAAACGTATGCGGGCAGCGTTCGGCGAACCGGCACCCGACTACCGCTTCAATCAGAGCCGGAACGGTTCCGGGGATTTCATTGAGCCGCTGAGCAGGTCCGCCCCGGCGATTTCCCAGTCGTGGCATCGATTTGAGAAGGCCTTGGGTGTAGGGATGAAAGGGTTGATCAAATATGTCGGTCATGCGACCCTCTTCAACGATCTGGCCAGCGTACATGACCACTACCCGCGAAGCCATTTGGGCCACGACACCCAGATCATGCGTAATCAGCAAGACAGACATATTCAATTCTGATTTAAGACTCAGCATCAAGGACAGAATCTGGGCCTGGATGGTCACGTCTAAAGCGGTGGTCGGCTCGTCTGCGATCAGCAATTTTGGCCGGCACACCATCGCCATGGCGATCATTACCCGTTGACGCATACCACCGGACAGCTGGTGGGGGTAATCGTCAAGCCGTTTGCGGGCAGCCGGGATTTTAACATGATCCAGCCATGCAGCCGCTTCTGCTAATGCATCAGATTTAGAAAGTGCTTTATGAACCCTTAAGGGTTCAGCCACCTGCTGTCCGATGGGCAGCACCGGATTTAAGGAGGTCATGGGCTCCTGAAAAATCATGGAGATGTCCCGACCCCGAATTCGGCGCAATCCTTCAGCATTCAGATGCAGCAAATTCTGGTTTTCAAACTGGATACGGCCGGTTTCAATCTGGCCAGGCGGAGATGGAACCAGGCCCAGGATGCTCAACGCGGTAACACTTTTGCCGCAGCCGGATTCTCCCACGAGTCCCAGCGTTTCGCCAGCCGCCAGATCAAAACTGATGTTATCCACTGCCCGTGCAATACCCTCGGGAAGGTCGAAGCTCACCCTAAGCTCTTCAATGACGAGTAGTTTATTATTCATATCTTATCGACTATTTGGGTCAATTCCCCATTTTAAGCAGACGGTTGGTACAAATAATAAAGGGCCGTCAAAGCATATATTTTAGCTGTTACAACGAGTTGTTCCAAGTCCACCCATTCGTCGATTTGATGGGGGACTTGACGATCACCTGCGCCCATGGTGACAATCGGTATGTTTTTCATAGACCACAGAAAGGTCCCGTCGGTTGCTCCGGGTACCCCTCCGTAAACCGGTGGTAAGCCGCTGACGGTCTGGGTGGCCCAGGCGGCTGCTTGTACGATGGGTTCGGTCACCTCGGTCAACGTACAGGGTCTGTCGGTTAAAATATCAACCTGCACGGCCAGTTCGTGGCGTTCTTGCAAACCCAGCAGATCGTTGTATTGTTTGTAATGTTTCCGAACGCTCCGGGCGACATTTTGGGCCAGTGTTTTCAGGCTCGCTATGATAGCTTGATGCTTTTGCGCAGGTGTGGTGCGCACGTCCACCAGCACCTGGGCTTCCCCGGGCATGACATTGAGTTGAGGCGCCCCGGCAGCCGGCGCCTGAATAACCGTTGGTGTGAAGCTGGGCCAGCCCAGATGTGGGTCGCGCCCGACGGCGGTAGTTGCCTTTTTTTCCAGCCGATGCAGACCCTCAATGAGCCGGGCGATGGCCGGTGCACAATTCAAACCGGCCAGCGGCATGGCACCGTGGCTCATGCGGCCTGTGATCCGATAGCTGGCACGAACAGCTCCTTTCTGAGAGGTGCAAATCAGGCCGTCCTGCGGTTCACAGATCACAGCTGCAGTGACCTTATCGGCATGACCTTTGTTTATAAAATCCATCACGCCAATCATCTGATCTTCTTCGTCGCATAAAACACCGCCAATTACCGAACCGGACATCTCAATTTCTGCTTTTTTCAACGCTTTCATTGCCATCAGCATTGCCGCCAGATTGCCCTTGGTATCGTTAGTGCCGCGACCATACATCCGGCGCCCGACAATTTCGGCGCCAAAGGGGTCATATCGCCAGGCCGAAACATCCCCTGGGGTGACCACGTCGGTATGGCCCTCAAACATGAGTGTGCGTTTTACCGGGCCGCGCAACCCGCTGATGATGATATTGGGTCTGTTCGGTGTGACCTGATCGATTTGAGCATCAAAGCCCTGCGATTGGGCCCAGTTGGCAACTTTTTCGCCGACCGCCTGCTCATTAGTGCCGGCCACAGGATCCCACACCGAATTGATACGCACCAGATCAGCCGTCAAGGCAATCAATTCATCCCCATCAATGTTATTTAAAACATTATCAATTATTGCCGAAGGTATCATTTTATTTGCGTGCTAATTTTATCCTGAGTTAGAATTCAAAAATTATCTAATTCGGACCATTTTTGGATCCAGTGTATCTCTGAGTCCATCTCCCAATAGATTAAATCCCAGAACCGCCCAGGCGATGGCCAATCCGGGAAAGATGGCTATCCACGGGGATAGTGACATATAGGTCTGTGCTTCGTTTAACATTCGCCCCCAGGAAGCGTGGGGGGGCTGGGTGCCCAATCCAAGATAGCTGAGTCCGGCCTCGGCTATAATGGCAACGGCAAATTGTATCGTGCCCTGGATAAGCAGCGGCGAGAGAATATTGGGCAGCACGTGGCGCCAGGCAATCGACCATTCACTCATGCCGGCCGCCCGGGCAGCCACGATAAATTCACGTTCCCAGATGACCATGGCCACTGCCCGGGTTAAACGGGCGAAAACCGGAATATAAAAGATGCCGATGGCCAGCATGGCGTTGACCATGGAGGGCCCCAGGATCGAGGTTATCAAGATAGCGGTTAAAACAGCCGGAAAACCGAATAAAAAGTCTGAAAACCGCATGATGGTTTCGTCGATCCATTTGCTGTAATAGGCCGCTGCCAGACCCAGGAAGACGCCGACACTCAATCCGATCGCTACCGTCATGAGCCCAACAATGATCGAATTCACAGCACCCACCATCACCCGCGAGAGCGTGTCTCGGCCATATTGGTCCGTTCCCAGCGGGTGTTGCCAGGATGGCCCCTGCAGCCGCAGTTTGGCATTCATCCGATTGGCATCAAAGGGTGTCCAGGCCAGACTGACAGCAGCCGCGATGACCACGATCAATGACAGACAAAACCCGACTGTAAAATTTTTATTTTTAAAAAAGCGTTTCATTTCAGCTGAATTCTTGGATCGACAACGGCATAAGCGATATCGACGATAAAATTAATGATGACAACCGCAGCCGCCATAAACAACACAATATCTCGCACCACCGGCAAATCCCGCTGGCCAATAGCGTTGAACACGAGTCTTCCCAGACCAGGTAAAAAATAGACATTTTCGATGATGATGGCCCCTGCCAGGAGCTGGCCCAACTGGAGTCCCATTATCGTCAAAACCGGAACGAGTGCATTGCGCAAAGCATGCCCGTAGACCACCGTTCGTTCTTTGAGCCCCTTGGCACGTGCCGTGCGCACGTAATCTTCATGCAGAACTTCCAGCATGGAGGAGCGTGTCAATCGTGTCAGAATGGAGGCTCGGATAACACCTAAGGCAAAGGCTGGTAACAGCAATGCTTTGAGCGAACCCCAGAAATCCACACCCCAACCCGGAAATCCGCCGGCAGAGAACCAGCCCAGCTGGACCGAAAACAAAAGGGTCAGCAGGATGCCAAACCAAAATTCCGGTGTGGCCAGCCCCAACTGGGTGCAGAGCATGACCATCACATCGCCGGGCTGATTTTGATGGCGCGCAGCGTAGATGCCAAAAGGCAGCGAAATGACTAAAGCGAACAATATGGCCAAAAGGGCCAGTGGGCCTGTCACCGCCAGGCTATCGCCAATCAACTCGAATACGGGCATTTTGTAATGAATGGACTCATGGCTGCGGCCCAGCAGCAGGTTTCCCATCCAATGGGCATACTGACTCAGGAATGATTTATCCAGACCCAGTTCGGCGCGCAGATTCGCCAGTGACTCGGGTGTTGCATTGATACCGAGGATAATCTGGGCTGGATCGCCGGGCAGGACGAAAAGAACCGCAAACACCGAGATGGAAACAAAGAAAAGCAAAATCAGTAGGATTACCAGCTTTTTGATCAAATAGCGGAGCATGGGTCTTCACAGATGCTTGGAGTGATGGAGTGATGGAGTATTGGAGTAATGGTTGAAAATGAGTGACGAAAGTGTTTGCAGAGACAGCATGCAACACTCCAGCACTCCATTACTCCATTACTCCAATCCAGGTTATGACCTACCGCTTCCACCACACCTCGGTGCAATCGAGCGCGATGGTGGGATAATTCTCCCACCAGTTCATCAGTTCAACTTTCATTGCCGAAAGTGCCGGCGAGAGGAATAAAAAACCATTGACGGCCTCCTCGGCGACGATTTCCTGGCAGCGTCCGAACCATTTGGCTTTTTCCGTTTCGTTGGGTGCCTTTAGCGCTTTGCCATAGGCCTCCCGGAACTCCTGGGAGTCGAACTGGAAGTAATAGTTCGGGTTGGCATATATGCCGATATCCCAGGCTTCTGCATGCCCGATCATGGTCAGCTCAAACTCCTTTTGCTTGAAAATGCGATCCAACCAGAAGCCCCATTCGACGATTTCGATTTTGAGCTTGATTCCAATCTGACCGAGCATATCGGCAATTACCTCGCCAGCCCGCTGGGAATAGGGGTAAATGGCTGGCAGTTTTATGGTCGCCGAAAAGCCATTGGGATAACCGGCCTTGGCAAGCAACGCCCTGGCTTTTTGAGGATCGTAGGGAAACCTGGCGGTCATATCCTTGTAGTATGGCGTAACGGGCGGCCAGTGGGATCCGATGACGGTGCCATAACCGGCCATGACCAGGTCAATGACTGTCTGGCGGTCGATGGCATGGGCGATGGCCTGGCGCACAAGCTTATTGTCAAAGGGTTTGGCCTTGTTATTGGTGGACATGATGACTTCGGAAGTGGAAGCGCCCGAAAGTACCTTGAAGCGTTTATCTTTGGCGATATCGTTCGCCAACTCGGGCGCGAACAGCCAACCGATGAGATCCACGTCACCGGCTTTCAAGGCAGAAACCTGAGCACTGGGGTCTTTAATGAATCGAAAAGTCACTTTGTCGAGGTACGGCAGGGCCGGGTTCCAGTATTTTTCGTTTCGGACCATTTCCACGCTGTCGCCGCGGGTCCATTTTGCAAATTTGAACGGCCCGGTTCCGATCGGCGCAGCCGCCATATTTTCGTATCCTTTCATCGGCAGCATCACTGCATCGCCTTCAGCCATGTGGACGATAAACAGTGCATCGACATCTTTGAGCGTCACTTTCAGTATCTGGCTATCGGGTGTTTCGATCTTTTCGATGACCCGGAAAAACTCAGGATGGGCATTTTTGGTATCCGCAGCTGCGCCGCGTTCAAGGTTCCACTTGGCGACCTGGGCATTGAAAGATTCCCCATTATGAAATTTGACCCCCTGGCGCAGTTGAAATGTGTACACCTTGCCGTCCGGTGAAACATTCCATTGGGTGGCCAGACCGGGCACAAACTTACCATTGCGGTCGACTTTGACCAGACCTTCCATGATGTTGGCGTAAACGACCCGATCGATGGCGGCAGAGGCGCTTGCTGTTGGATCCAGCCCCGGCGGCTCATCTCCAACGCACAGTACCAGGTTTCCACCTTTGACTGGCGTTGCAGCTAAAGCTAGATTGACCGGAAGCATTAAGGTCATTGCCAGAATGATAAAAAGCAATCTCCGCATCATTGTTCCTCCTTTATGGATATTGATTTTTTTTTATCGATCCTCAAGGTCGCAAAATGCCGTCCTGCCGGCCATACTCTTAGCCTTAAGGATGGCTGTTATGATGGCCCTTGCCAGACAGTCGGTGACGGCGTGACCGATGTCGCTAATGGCCTGGGCCTGTGCCTGGGCTGAGCTGAAAAATCCAGGAGATTCCGGTAATTTTTGTTTACCGGTGGCCATGCAGAAAACCGTATCGCCGTCAAACATCGTATGCGCCGGCCTTATGGCCCGGCCCATGCCATCATGCGCCATCTGAGCAATTTTGCCGGCCTGTGACTTGGTCAGGGTAGCGTCGGTAGCTACCACTGCAATGGTGGTATTTTGGGCGGCAGCACTCTCGGGCAGTGGCGGTAGTTTCACGGCTCGCTTCCCCTGTCGGCCGAATTCTTGTTCAATTTCCAGGTTAACTTCCCATGGTTGTCCGGTGGCTGGATCGATGACCGATCCGCCTGAATTGACAGCCACCAGAGCGGCTACGGTGATGCCGGAGTCCAGAATTCGGCTAGCGGTGCCAAGTCCCCCTTTGATGCTGCCCGCCCATGCCCCGGTTCCGGCCCCCACACAACCGCAGGCCACAGCACCGCTCTCGGCTGCGAGGCAGGCTTTTTGTCCCCATTCTGCGCAAATGGGGGGCACAAAATCAGATCCGCGTCCCAGATCGTATAGAACGGCAGCCGGTACAATTGGGGCTACATATTCATTTTCCAGCGGGAAGCCAAAGCCCTTTTGCGCCAGCCAGCGCACGACACCATCTGCAGCTGCCAGACCATAAACCGAACCGCCGGAAAGCACTACCGCCTGCGCCTTTTCGACCAGGTTTGTCGGCGCCAACAGATCGGTTTCCCGGGTGCCGGGCGCAGAACCGCGCACGTCAACACCGGTTACGGCGCCTCGGGCACATATCACCACGGTGACGCCACAGGCAGCGTCTTCATCAGTGTGATGACCCACTGTGATGCCGGCCACATCTGTTAATCCATTATGTTTACCTATGTTTGCCAATTATGTTTTCTATTTGCCTCCAGAAAGAGATTATAATCGAAATAAAATTAAACCAATATACATCAATTAAAGTTTAAAAGTAAATCAATTAGGCAATCGGACCCGATGGTGTCAAGTACTAAAAAAATATTAAGGTTGACTAAAATGTTAAACCTAAGATAAAAAGTCAGATTTACTTAAAAACAGGATAAAAAAACCGTTACAGGCCTTTCGGTTTACAAGGCCTCGACTGATTTGAGGGACAAACCATTCGATGATTCAATTAATCAGAGGATTCAAAGATATCTTACCCGGCGAAGTCGAGCTTTGGCAGGCAGTTGAAAAAGTGGCACGCGGGCTTCTGGAAGATTTTGGCTACAAAGAGATCCGTATTCCCATAATGGAGCGAACCGAACTTTTTGCCAGAAGCATTGGAGAAGATACCGATATTGTCGAAAAGGAGATGTACACCTTTGCGGATCGCAAGGGCGAGCTGATAACCCTGCGCCCGGAGGCCACCGCTTCGATTACAAGGGCCTACATACAACATCGTCTGTATGCTAAGGACCCGGTTCAAAAATTTTACACCATCGGTCCCATGTTTCGTCGTGAGCGGCCGCAGAAGGGCAGGTATAGACAATTTTATCAGATCAATGCCGAGATCTTCGGTGTCCAATCCGGGTTGGCGGATGTCCAGCTCATTTTTCTTCTGATTACTTTGTTTAAGCGACTGAAAGTAGCCGATGTAAGAGCGCACATCAACTCTTTAGGCTGCCCCACATGCCGGCCGAAGTTTAAAGCCGCTCTATCGGAATATTTGGGATCCGTCAGCGATCAGCTGTGCGCCAATTGCATACGACGCAAGGATCGTAATCCGCTGAGAGTGCTGGACTGCAAGGTGCCGGACTGCCGGGCGGCGATGGCAAATGCCCCCGCCATTATCGATTACCTCGATTCGGAATGCAAAGCTGATTTTGATGAAGTTCAACAAATGTTGCAAAAGCTGGGTATCCCCTTTGTGGTTGACAAAAATTTAGTGCGCGGGCTGGACTATTACGCACGCACCACTTTTGAGATTCAAACCGAATCACTTGGCGCTCAGAATGCAGTGGCCGGCGGCGGCCGTTACGACGGGCTGGTCAGCGAACTGGGAGGGCCGGACATTCCGGCCACCGGCTTTGCCATTGGTTTTGACAGGCTTACGGAATTGACGGGTCTCAAGGCTGACCAATTATACCGTAAACCGGATATTTTCGTGGCGGCTTTGGGGGAAAAAAGCCGCTTGCAGGCTTTTGAGTGGATCTGTGCCCTTGGGGAAAAAGGCATCAACGCGGAACTGGATTTTGGCACAAAAGGTCTGAAAAGCCAGATGAAGCGGGCCGACCGGCTTGCAGCCGGACATGTGCTGATTGTCGGTGACGACGAGCTCAAAAAGGGTGAGGCCATTCTGCGAAATATGAAAACCAAAGACCAGGTGTCAATTTCCTTTGATGACTTGGTTGAAGCCATTAAAAAGCAAATTGATTAAGTGTTTGGTGTTTCGTGTTGGGTGTTTGGTATGAAGTTCATAATAATATATGGAAACATCAGAACGCTAAACACTAAACACTAAATACTAAACACACTCTTAAAAAGATCGATGTCTTGACTTTTTATGAGATGATCAAGCTTCACAAACCAATAAAACATGGAGATACAATATTGCCTGATCAACTTGAAAACATGCGCAGAACGCATCACTGTTGGGAGCTCAATGCCGGTGATGTGGGTAAGGAAGTGGTTTTAATGGGCTGGGTCCATCGGCGACGGGATCACGGGGGTGTGATTTTTGTGGATCTGCGGGATCGGGAAGGCATCACCCAGGTGGTGTTTAATCCGAAGGTAGACAAAAAAGTTCATGCCAAGGCGCATGCCATCCGCAATGAATATGTGCTGGCGGTGCGCGGTAAAGTGGAAAATCGGCCGGCAGATATGATTAATCAAAAATTAAAGACCGGCGAAATTGAAGTTACCGTCACCGAATTCAAACTTTTAAATAAGGCCAAAACCCCGCCGTTTCTGATTGAAGATGCGATTGATGCTTCTGAAACCATCCGACTTAAATATCGTCATCTGGATCTGCGGCGACCCGAAATGCAAAAAAATCTTATCCTGCGGCACAAAACCACGGCTGCGGTCAGAGGATATCTCAATAAAAATGGATTCCTCGATCTGGAAACCCCCTTCTTAACCCGCAGCACCCCTGAAGGGGCCAGGGACTATCTGGTTCCCAGCCGTGTCAACCCGGGTCAGTTTTATGCCCTGCCGCAATCGCCGCAAATATTCAAACAGCTGTTTATGATTTCCGGATTTGATCGCTATTATCAAATCGTACGTTGCTTTCGCGACGAGGATCTGCGTGCCGATCGGCAGCCTGAGTTTACCCAGATTGATATTGAAATGTCTTTTGTGGGTGAAGACGACATCATGAAGCTGACTGAAGGCCTGATGGCCGAGCTTTTTAAGAAGGCTCTGGGAGTCAAACTGAAGCGACCGTTTTCTCAATTAACTTACCAGGAGGCTGTCGGCCGTTTTGGACTGGATAAGCCCGATACGCGTTTTGGCCTGGAGCTTAAAGATATTTCCGACATCGTGGCCAGCTCCAAGTTTAAAGTGTTTGCCGATGCGGTCAAAAAAGGCGGGGTTGTCAAAGCCCTGAACGCCAAGGGGTGTATCAATTTTTCACGTAAGGAAATTGACGATCTGGCGGATTTTGTCAGTGTTTACCGGGCCAAAGGCATGGCTTGGATAAAAGTCAAAGACAACGAATGGCAATCTCCGATCACGAAATTCTTTTCAGAGTCGGAAAAAGAGGCCCTGGCCGAGCGAATCGAGATGGTGCCTGGAGATCTGGTATTTTTTGTTGCCGATCAGCCCAAAATTGCCAATGAGGCCTTGGGCCATCTCAGAAATCACCTGGGCAAAACCCAGGAGTTGATCGATGAAAATGAATATCATTTTTTGTGGGTCACCCGCTTTCCGATGTTTGAATATGATGAAGGCGAAAAGCGCCTGCAGGCTCTGCATCACCCGTTTACCTCTCCCTTGGAGGAGGACTACGGTCGCCTCGAAAAAGATCCGCTGGCGGTGAAAAGCCGGGCTTACGATCTGGTGCTAAACGGATTTGAAATCGGCGGCGGCAGCATCCGCATCCATCAACGCAGCCTACAGGAAAAGGTATTTAAGGCCCTGAACATGGATCGCAAGACCTATGAAGGCAAGTTTGGATTTTTACTTGATGCTTTGGATTCCGGTGCGCCGCCCCATGGAGGGATAGCCATTGGTTATGATCGGCTGGTGATGCTGATGAGTGGCGGAGCATCGATCCGGGATGTGATCGCTTTTCCCAAAACCCAGAAGGCGGCCTGTTTGCTCACCGAGGCACCCTCAGAAACCAGTAAGACTCAGCTGGATGAATTGTATCTAAAGCTCAAGCCAATTGCAAAATAATTAAAGCTCAAGATATTGTCTTGGATTTTTGCTTGACTTTTGTTAGGGTAACAATTATTTAACCAAGTTTGTTTGATCCCCAGTAGCTCAGTAGGCAGAGTCCCGCCTGCGGCGGGATTAACCACCGGTTGCTGGACAAGT
>JASFEV010000123.1:0-12638 GCA_050124655.1 Desulfobacterales bacterium | reverse complement strand
GTCGGCGCCGCTCTTTTCGGATTAAAGATGTGCCAGAAAGGAAAAAGCCGGCGCAAACGGTAGATCGTTATTTGTTATTGGTTATTCGTTATTCGTTTCTAGTGATCTGTCGGATTGTTCGGCTTTTTCAAATAACCAATAACAGATAACCAATAACTAAAACCATAAAGCGTTTTTAATGGATACGATAAGACTAACCATTGATGGGCAGCAAATTGAGGTTCCAGAGGGTACCACTATCCTGGAGGCTGCCCGCACGGCAGACATTTATATCCCCAGTTTGTGTTTTCATCCGGATCTGCCACCTGCCAAAGACCACCCGGCGGTTGAAGCCGTTTTTCACGGCCATCACAAAATTGAAAATGCCCATCCGGAACAATCCGGTAAAGGCTGCGGCATCTGCGTGGTTGAGGTCGCCGGCAACAGCGAGCTGGCAGGCGCATGTGCAACGGCGGCAGTTGACGGTATGGTGGTGACAACTCAAAATGAGCGCATCGAGGCAAAACGCCGGGAGAACCTGCTATCGATCATGGCCCGCCATCGCCATGCCTGCCTGACATGCGCCCAGCGGGATGGATGCTCCCTGTCCCCGTGCTCCACCGACGTGCCGGAAAATGAGCGCTGCTGTGAACAATTCGGGCATTGCGAGCTGCAACAGGTAGCCAATTTTGTCGGCATTCCGGATACAACCCCCCGATGGGTGCCCACCGATTATCCGGTATTCAAAGACGATCCGCTGTTTGAACGCGATTATAATCTGTGTATTGGCTGCACCCGGTGCGTGCGGGCCTGCCGCGATCTGCGGGGCATCGAGGCCCTCGGCTTTGTCCTTGATGAAAATGATCAGGTTCAGGTGGGTACGGTTGCCGAAACGCTCGAGGATTCGGGCTGCAAATTCTGTACGGCCTGCGTGGCGGTGTGCCCCACCGGCGCTCTGGTGGATAAATCCGTTGTGCCGGCCACCCGCGAAGCCGACCTGTTGCCGTGCACAGCCGCCTGTCCGGCCCATATTGATGTTCCCGGCTATTTGAGAATGTGCGCTGCAGGTAAACGCGATGAAGCGCATGCCATTATTAGAGAAAAAGTGCCATTTGCCGGCGTTTTGGGCCGGGTATGCCCACACCCCTGCGAAGATGTCTGCCGCCGCGGCGAGGTCAATGACCCCGTCTCCATTTGCGCGCTTAAACGCTATGCCGCCGACGGTGAAAAGGGCTTGTGGAAAAAACCACATGAGATTGCGGCCGACAGCGGCAAGCAGGTGGCGGTTGTGGGGGCCGGACCGGCCGGGCTGACCGCTGCATTCTATCTGCGCAAAAAAGGGCATACCGTTACGGTTTTCGATGCCAGCCCGCGTGTCGGCGGCATGCTGCGTTACGGTATCCCGCAGTTTCGGCTGCCCAGAGAGATATTAGACAGGGAAATTGCGGACATCCTGGACCTGGGGATCGAATTAATAACCGGCCGGACGCTGGGTAAAGATTTAAGCCTCGATCAGCTAACCAACAACGGGTACGATGCCGTCTTTTTAGCTGTTGGCGCCCAGGGCAGCCAATCCATCCCGCTGGACGGGTGTCGTGTGCCGGGTGTGATTCAGGGGACCGAATTTTTACGCCGTGTGGCCCAAGGCGAGGATGTCAAGCTTAAAGACAATGTGGTCGTGATCGGCGGCGGCAATGTGGCCGTGGATGCGGCCATGACGGCGCGGCGATGCGGGGCAAATGATGTCAAAATGGTCTGCTTGGAATCAGCGGAAGAGATGCCCGCTCGCCCATGGGAATTGGAGAAAGCCAGCGCCGAAGGCATTGAAATTATGCCGTCCCGGGGACCGGATCGTATCATCAGCGCCGATGGCAGCATTGCTGCCATCGATTTGAAGGAATGCTCCTGTGTATTTGACGAGCAGGGCCAATTCTGTCCGCAATTTAGCGAAACCAGAGAGTGCATTCCGGTGGATCAGGTCATCATCGCCGTCGGACAGGTTACCGAGCTTTCATTTTTAGAAGATAAAGGTACCATAAAGACTGATCGCGGTTTAATTCTCGTCCACCCTGATTCTATGGAAACAAATATTCAAGGCATCTATGCCGGCGGCGATGTCACCACAGGACCGGCTTCCATCATCGACGCCATTGCCGCCGGCCGACAGGCAGCCTCATCCATTGATCAGGCCTTAGGCGGGTCCGGCGATATCGACGAGGTTTTGTTTACCCGCGGCGATCCGGACCCCTTTTTGGGATGGGATGACGGTTTTGCCGGCTGGGCCCGTGAAAACGTACCCCAGCTGGATTCTGCCATCCGCATCCAGGGATTTGATGAGATCGCAAAGTCTTACAGTGATGAGCAGGCGATCCGGGAAGCCCGGCGTTGCTTGCAGTGTGACCTCCGGCTGCAGCTGGGCTGCAATCCCGCACCGCCGGAGTCGTGGCTGCCCTATGATGAAGCGCATATCAACCAGGTCCCTGAGTCTGAAGGGGTTTTCAAGCTGCTGGATGCCGATTACCATGTGCTGAGCATCAAAGGCAGTGCCAATTTGCGACAGGACCTTCTATCAGCCCTGGAAGATCATCCCAACGTTTCCCGGTTCGCATACGAAGAAGAAAAGATGTATTCGCAACGGGAAAGTGAGCTGCTCCAGAAATATCTCCAGGAACACGGCAAAATGCCCGGCGGGGAAGGGGAGGATCTGTTTTAAAGTACAGCCTCTGGCTTCTGGTCGCTCGCCTCTTGCCTCTGGCTCCATTCAGCTGTGACTGAATCTTTTAACCATAAGCCAGGAGCAAGCAGCCAGCCGCCAGAAGCAAGAAACCAGCTGCCAGAAGCCAGTTACCAGCCGCCAGGAGTGAGCCTTCTGCACCGTATCTTTCCGCTCATGATCAGGATTCATTATTTATTGAACTAATCACGGGTCAATGTTATTGATAAAACTACTGCTTTCACGATTCCATAGTAAATACCTCTACCATTTTTATTAAAGCGCAGGCAAGCATGGCTATAGCCTGAGCGACGAATAAACGCTAACGACCAGGGTGAAGCTGACCCAGTCTTTCAGAGTTCTATTTTGAGGCATATTATGTCCCGGTTGCTTCTGAAGGGTTTCAAAAAAAATCACCCCTCATCTCAATTCGGATCTATCCGAAAATTCAGCGTTCTTTTAATTCTGGCGACGGGTTTCATTGTACTGGTCGCCGTCCTGGCCGGATTTGCCCTGGAGCGGATCAAAACCAAAATTCAGACCGATGCCGGCGAGGCCTTGCAAATCGTTTTGCAAACCACCCAGGAATCACTGAATCTGTGGGTGAACTCCAACAAATTTCAAGTCAGACAATTAGCCAATGATCCGCGATTGATTTCTTTGGTCGAACGCCAATTGAGTGTCCCCCGCAATAAAGAGGCATTGTCAAACAGCGGCGCATTGCAGGGCTTGCGCAATTTTTTCTGGCACCGCAAAGATCAATTCGGGCAGGCTGGCATTTTTTTTATCATCTCTCCGGATTTAGTTAATATCGCATCCATACGTGATGAGAACATTGGAGCCAAAAATTTAATCGCCAACCAGGCATTGGATTATCTCAACCGCGCATTTCGCAGCGCGGCCGTCATGGTGCCGCCCATCTGGTCCGATGACGCTTTGAGCTTAGTTTCTGATGGTAAGTTCCCAAATAGGCCGACCATGTTTATTGCGGCACCCGTCAAAAATATCCAGGACAAAATCATTGCCGCAGTTGCCCAACAAATCGATCCTGCCGGGGAATTTACGCGGCTGATTCAGCTGGGGCGCCTTGGCAAAAGCGGTGAAACATATGCTTTCGACCGTTACGGCAAGCTGCTTTCCGAAAGTCGTTTCGATGATGATTTGCGAGATGCCGGGCTACTCGCCAAGGACGAAACCAGCATTTTGTTGGTCAGCCTAAGGGATCCCGGCGGTGATATCACCAAAGGTTATGTACCGGCAGTCCCCAGATACCAACAACCGCTGACCCTTATGGCTCAGGAGGCGACCCAGGGCAAAGCCGGCCTGAATGTGACCGGATACCGGGATTACCGGGGCGTGCCGGCGTATGGTGCCTGGTTGTGGGATGACGGACTGGGTCTCGGATTGGCCACCGAAATCGATAAAGCCGAGGCCCTCGGCCCCTATTTCACCACCCGGGCGGTTATCCTGACGGTGTTAGGAATTACGGTCTTTCTGGCGTTGGGCTCACTGGTGTTCGCGGTAATCATTGAGGAGCGTGCCAGTCGTGCTTTGCAGAAATCCCATGACGAACTTGAATTTCGGGTTGAGGAAAGAACCGCTGAACTGAAAGAGAATCAGGCGCGGCTTGAACAGGCCGAGGAGCGCAGCCGATTGCTGCTCGAATCCGCACAAGAAGGTATTTTTGGCGTGGCAGCGGATGGTCTGGTGAACTTCATCAATCCAGCCGGTTTGGGCATGTTGGGTTTCGAGGCCGCAGAGTTGATCGGCCAACAAATTCACCCTTTAATCCACCACACCCGACCTGATGGGAGCCCTTACCCGATAGAGGAGTGCCCGATGCACCACAGCCTGACGCAGGGCATAATCGGCAGCCGCGACGACGAGGTTCTGTGGCGAAAAGATGGTACCTCCTTTCCCGTTGAATACACCAGTGTTCCGATCCGCAAAAATGCCTCCATTGCCGGCTCTGTGGTCATTTTTCGCGACATTAGCGAACGCAAAGAGGCTGAAGCGGCTTTGAGAACAAGCAGAGCGACTGCTCGAGGGCTGCTGGATGCCACCCAGGAATCCCTCCTTCTACTGGATAAAGAGGGCACCATTATGGCCGTCAACCAGACCGCCGCCCGCAGACATCAGCGGACACCGAAAGAGCTTATCGGAAAAAACCGTTTTGACATCTTACCTGAAAATTTACGTGAAAATAGAAAAGCGCATTTTAACAGCGTCCTGCAAAAAGGTAAGCCGCAGGAGTTTGAGGATGTTCGGGATGGAATGGTTTTTCACCATAGCTATTATCCGGTTCGGGATAAGCAAGATGCGATAATGGGAGTTGCCATTTTTGCGCAGGATATTACTGAACGCAAGCAGGCCGAGGAAGCACTTAGGGAAAGTGAAATCAACATGCGGACGATTTTTGAAAATTCTCCGTTAGGCATGATACATTTCAGCAAGGACGGTACCATCCTCGATTGCAACGATATGTTTGTCAATTTGATGGGATCATCGCGGGAAAAGCTTATTGGCTTTAATACACCCCAGCAAACGAAGGATGAAAAATTACATGCCGCCATTATCAAGGCCCTGGCAGGGGCGGTGGCAGAATATGAAGGTGATTACACTTCCGTTACGGGAAACAAGACCGTCTCATTGAGAATTGTGTTCAGTCCAACAGAGCCAGGTACATCCCCCACGGAAGTCATTGCTACGCTCGAGGATATCACTGAACGAAAACGGGCTGAGGAGGCCATTCGCGAAAGTAGGGAGCGGCTCAATAACATCCTGAAAACCACTGCCCAGGGATTCTGGCTGACTGACCAGGAAGACAATATAATGGAAGTAAATCTGGCCATGTGCGAAATTTTGGGTCTGCCGAAAGAAGAAGTCGTCGGCCGGAATTTTTTCGAATTTCTCGACGAGACGAACAGGGGGATCTTGCGTAAACAGAATCGAATCCGCAAAAAAGGAATCCATAGCATGTATGAAATTTCGTTAATGCGGCCCGACGGGCTGCAGATCCCCTGCTTGATGAACGCCTCACCCCTCCTAGACAAGGATGGGAATGTGGTCGGCTCATTTGGTATGACGACAAACATAGCTGAACGTAAGCAAATGGAAGAGGCGTTAAGGCAAAATGTGGATGAACTGGAGCGGTTCAGTAAAGTCGCGTATGGCCGTGAAAAAAAGATGATCCAGCTCAAGCAGGAAATTAACGAATTAATGATTCAATTGGGCCAAGACGCAAAGTATAAAATTGTCACATAAGGAGGAGAGAAATGTTCAAAGAAGAAAGAGATGAGTTAAAATTCGACTGGAATATGATTGGCAATATCGGAGAAGGCCGTCCCAATTTAGGCAATACCATGGATGTGAGTGTTTACCGGCTGATGCAGTTTACCCTCAGAGATGTGCTCATCAAAGAATTCGATGCTGAAACCGCAGATAAAATATTTTACGATGCTGGCAAGCACGCCGGCCAAGAGTTTTGTAAAGAATTGATCACCCAAAAAGATGATTTTAATGAATTTGTGGTCGAGCTTCAGGAATTGCTTAAAAAACTTAAAATCGGCATTTTGCGAATCGAAGAAGCCGACCTTGAAAAAATGAACTTCATGCTGACCGTTGCTGAAGATCTGGATTGCTCCGGCCTGCCGGCCAGTGATGAAACTATCTGCACATACGATGAGGGATTTATCAGCGGATTGCTGTCTGAGTACACCGGGAAAAACTTTAGTGCCAAGGAAGTTGATTGCTGGTGCTCAGGCGACAGGGTCTGTCGGTTTGAGGCGAAGTCAATCGCTTAAGGAATAAGCGCATGCTTAATGTAAAAGAAGAACATATCGATAAGATAACAGAAGCCTTTTATATGATTCTTAAGGGTAAAAAGCCGACATCCATCGAGCTGCCCGAAGATTATCCGGACAATGAAATCAAGCAGGCGGTCAGCTATATTAACAAATTCATTACTGAATATAACGGTATTACAGAGCTGATTTACACCTTAGCCAGGGGTGACCTGAGTTTTGAAGCGCCCAAAGGCAAGATGCTCATACTGCAATCGCTTAAGAATTTGCAGGCCAGTTTAAGACATTTGACCTGGGTGACCCAGCAGATCGCTAAGGGTGATTTTGACCGTGAAGTCGATTTTATGGGGGATTTTTCAGCGGCCTTCAACAGTATGACGAAGCAATTAAAAGATTCCTTTGCGGAACGAAAAAAAGCAACGGAAAAAGCGGAGCGTGCCACAGTTCTCATTCGTGAAAAGGAAGCCCAATTAAGTGCCGCCATCAATAGTATGGTGGGTGGGATTTTCATGATCGATAAAAACCTTAATTTTCAAGTCACCAACGAACAGTTTCACGAATTATATGATTTTCCCATTGAGATGGGAAATAAAGGGATGCCACTTATTAATTTACTACGCAGGCGTGCTCGGAGAGGGGATTATGGTCCGGGGGATCCGGAAGAGTTGGTGGTAAAACGGCTTGAAATGTACAAAGATCCCACACAAACCAAACAAATAACCATATATGAAGATAAATTACCCGGCAATAGAACTGCGGAAGTATATCGTGCACCGACACAAGATGGCGGGTTTGTGTTTGTCATCAACGACATTACGGAGCGAAAAAAAGCAGAAAATGAACTGAGGATTGCAAAAGAAGCCCTTGAGAATCGTGTCAATGAATTGAATGACACCCGTCTGGCCATGCTGAACATGATGGAAGATCTCGATGAGGCCAGGAACGAGGCCGAAGATGCCACCAAAGCCAAAAGCGAATTTCTGGCCAATATGAGCCATGAAATCCGCACGCCCATGAATGCCATTATCGGGATGGCGCATTTGGCGCTCAAAACCGATCTGACGCCCAAGCAATACGACTATCTGAAAAAGGTGGATATTTCGGCCAAATCTCTTCTGGGGATCATCAACGATATCCTGGATTTTTCCAAAATCGAGGCCGGCAAATTGGATATGGAGTCCGTGGACTTTCAATTAGAGGATACGCTAGACAATATTTCCACTCTGGTGGGCATCAAGACCCAGGAAAAGGGACTGGAGCTGCTTTTTAAGACCGATTCATCCGTACCCACGGCACTGGTCGGTGATCCTCTGCGCCTGGGGCAAATTCTGATTAATTTATCAAACAATGCCGTCAAATTTACAGATTCGGGGGAGATTGTGATCTCCACCGAATTGGTCAAAAAAGACGGTGACCAAACGACCTTAAAATTTTCGGTTCAAGACACCGGCATTGGCATGACAGCCGAACAAGCGGCCAAACTGTTTCAACCGTTTATGCAGGCCGATTCCTCGACCACCCGCAAATATGGCGGCACCGGTCTGGGACTAACGATCAGCAAGCGGCTGGCAGAGATGATGGGCGGGGAAATCTGGGTGGAAAGCGAGCAGGGTCAGGGCAGCACTTTCAGTTTTACGGCCAACTTCGGTCTGGGAAAAGAAAAAGCCAAAAAAATATTCAGCCCCTCAAAAGATCTGCGAGGGATGAAAGCCCTGGTGGTGGATGACAACGCCACCTCCAGAGAGATTTTAAAAGATCTGCTGGAATCTTTTACGTTCGAGGTCACGGTGGCTGCATCCGGACCAGAGGGCATCGCCGCTCTCGAAAGCGCCGATAAGAATAAACCATTTGAGCTGGTGCTCATGGACTGGAAAATGCCGGGTATGGATGGCATCGATGCATCTAAGCGCATTAAAAACCATAGGCGCTTGAGCAAAATCCCCGCTATCGTTATGGTCACTGCCTACGGTCGCGAAGAGGTCATGCAGCAGGCCGAAGCGGTGGGGCTCGAGGGCTTTTTGCTAAAACCGGTGAGTCCTTCAATGCTTTTTGACGCCACCATGCAGGCCTTTGGTGAGGCAGTGCCTGAAATTTCACGGGTGGCGCAAAGAAAAGAACAGGAAGCGGAGGCGCTGGAAAATATTCAGGGGGCTCGCGTGCTGTTGGTAGAGGATAATGAAATCAACCAACAGGTGGCCAAAGAAATACTTGAAGGTGCCGGTCTGAACATCATCTTGGCGAATAACGGTCAGGAGGCCGTCAACGCCGTGAAGGAAAACAAATATGACGCGGTGCTCATGGATGTGCAGATGCCGGTAATGGATGGATACACGGCCACTCGCAAAATACGCGAGTGGGAAGGCGGAATGCGGCCTGCGGAAGGTCGAAGGGGGAATGAAGGGAATGATCCAATCCCGATTATTGCGATGACGGCGCACGCCATGGCGGGTGATGAGGATAAAAGCCTGCAGGCCGGCATGAACGGCCATGTCACCAAACCGATCGATCCGAATCAGCTGTTTGCCGCGCTGCAGAAATGGATAAAACCGAGTGAGAAACGAGTAAAAGCCCAACAACCGGAAGTTGCTGCTGAACAAATTGAGTTGGATAAGGCCGTCCAGGCAGAAGATGAGCTTCCGGAATTTTTACCGGGATTTGACCTGGCCGATGGATTAAAGCGATTACAAGGCAACAAAAAGCTATATCGGAAGTTGCTTTTAAATTTTGGTGCGGATTACGATACAGTAGCAAATGATATCCATAAGGCACTCGACGCGGAGGATTTTGATCACGCGCACAGCCTGGTTCACAATCTCAAGGGGCTGGCCGGTAATCTGGCGGCCAGCGACCTGCAGGCAGCTGCGGTGAATCTGGAAAAACTTGTTAAAGGCGCTGATAAAAAAGCCCCGGCATCCGAACAATTGGATCTGAGATTCGCGGAGCTCGTTGCTGCGCTCGATCAAGCCTTGCAATCAGTTAAAAGCTTGGGTATATCTGCTGAAAAAAATATCAGCAATTTAACCGATGAAGAGCTTGCCGATATACCTGCCGGATTATCCCAGGATATTGCCAAACGCATTCGCACTGCAGCTGAAATGGGAGATGTGATGGCGCTCAATGCCATCGCGGAGGAAATTAAGGCGCAATCAGATTCCTGTGAGCCACTCAGCAAACAGATCGTTCAAATGGCGGAAGATTTTGACCTGGACGGCATCCAAAAATTAGCAGATGTATTAGCTGCATGCTAATTTTACTTCGCAGCGGTTGTTTCGATTGATGAACACGCACATTGTTCAATTTAAATAAGGCTGATATGCATTCACACGAATATTCGTTTGAACTCAGAAACGACCTGTCCGAACTCGAAACCTTGAGCCAACATTTGAATAAATTTGGTGAGGGCACGTCACTTTCGGAAGCGAGTATCACAGATGTGAATATCTGTCTGGACGAATTGTTCACCAATATCATCTCTTATGGTTTTAAGGACAATTTAGAGCATATCACTCAGTTTCATCTACATTTAAATGACAATGAGCTGACGGTGATCATTGAGGACGAAGGGGTGGCTTTTAACCCGCTTAAAAAGAAAGATCCGGATATCCCCGCCGATCTGAAAGATGTTAAAATCGGCGGTCTCGGAATACATATTGTCAGAAAACTAATGGATGATATCCACTATGAGAGAAAAGACGGTAAAAATAAGTTGACCTTGAAAAAAATGGTCTAATTTTCTTTGATAAAACCCGAAAGGATTTGAAAATGGAAATCGATCACCGAGTGGAAAATGAGATTCTGATTTTTGCCATCAAAGGACGACTGGATGCGGCTACCTCACCAGTCGCTGAGGAAACGATCAAAAAGACAATGGCCGAAAATACCAGTCGACTGCTGTTTGATCTGAGCGCGCTGGAGTATCTTAGCAGTGGTGGTTTACGCGTTATTCTATCAGCTGCCAAAGAAATTAGAAATCGAGAAGGCAAAGTGGCGCTGGCTGCCTTAGCGCCGTATGTCTATGAAATTTTTGAGGTCAGCGGTTTTACGGCCATGATTCCCATCAAAAATACTGTTGAAGAGGCCCTTCAGGATCTTGCTTCGTGAAAAGGCAATGGGTCCCTGGCGACTAGCCGCTTGCTACTGGCATCTTGACTTTTAGGCCGAATTTATCAGCCAGCAGCGAGTAGCCAGCCGCCAGTGGCTAATTTAATATTTTACGCAGATTGATAAATGCGCTACGGTCAAAACCCAGCGTTTTAAAAAACGACAGCAAATCCGTTGAATCCCAGCGGACCGTGGTATATACATTTTCAATGCCCGCCGCCTTGTAAATCTCAAATATTTTTCGGGCCATTGCGGCGCCGATTCCCTGGCCCATGAAATCGGGATCCACGCCCAGGGTTGCAATCCAGGCACTTTTGGCTTCACCAAAGCCGGCGGTCAGAATATAGCTGATCATAAAGCCCACGACTTTGCCCTGATGTTCGGCTACGTAACAGGCTTCTTCTCCGTTTTGGGCATGCCCTTCTACCACTCTTTTAAAATCCGGCTCCACCGGCCGCCGCGTAATGGCAGCGTAAATTTGGGTGATTGCATCCGCATCTTCGACTTTTAGCCGTCTGACTTCAAAATTCTCCACGGGCAAATTCCTTATGGCTTGGAAAAGTTAATCGGTTCTGATGATTTTGACCTTATGGCCGACCCAGTTGGGCGGCAGATAAACCCGGCCGCTGTTGCCGCTGGATTTGACCCGCTTTTCGATCATCTCTTCGCCGTATATTTCAAATTTCACCTTGCTATTCGCTGCTTCAGCAGCAGAATCTTTTTTATCCTCTACCGTTTTCTTTTTTTGATTTTTTGCATTAGCCACGGTGAAATGCCTCTTGCTTTAAGAAGGTTGTGTCAAAACGTTTGTATTACGGCTCACGCTGGGTCATCTATGAATAGAGGGGTTCATAACGTATTGAAATTACATTTTTAATATAACGATTGCATTTAAATCTAATATCTAATAAAGCTACATTAAAGCTACATTGTATCATAGTCAAGCAAAAATAATGATAATCATGCGGTGCAGAGACAGTAAATTCTCAAATCTGTCATCGAAAGGGTGGGCGTATGATCACTGTGGGCATTGATGTGGGGTCGATTACCACCAAGGCGGCGGTTGTCAAAGACGGCAAGCTGCTGGCCGGCATGGTGACGTCGACCGGATATAACGCGCAAAATGCCGGAGAAAAGGTTTTTGAAAAAATCATCGCCGAACTGGGAATAAAGGCAGCGGCTGTGGATCGCATTATTTCAACCGGCTATGGGCGCAAAAGTGTTGCCATCACCGAGATTACCTGTCACGCTGCAGGCGCCCATTATCTGAATCCGGCGGTGCGCTCAATTGTCGATATCGGCGGTCAGGACAGCAAAGCCATTGTGGCTGATGAGAAAGGTGGCGTTCGTGATTTTGCCATGAATGATAAATGTGCGGCTGGGACCGGCCGTTTTCTGGAAGTGATGGCCCGGGCGCTCGAGGTTGAGATCAATGATTTCGGAGAGGTCTCGTTGAAAGCCGATACGCCGGCCAAAATCAGCAGCCTGTGCACGGTTTTTGCCGAATCTGAAGTTATTTCGTGGTAGAAATGGCGCCTTTGCGGCGGGAAATCGGGTGGGATCCCGCTATCGTCAAATCCCTGTTATTTGACGATTTTGATAATTTGTTTGAATGTGTCGCCTTCGGCGACCTTAAGTAATTCAAACAAGACGGTCTCCGTACTGGTCAGGCCGGCACCGGCTTCTTTACTTCTTTCAAGGCCGATGTGTTTATTTTCGGCTGTGCGGGAAGCAACCGCATCGGCCACCACCTGGACATTGTAGTTCAGATCGACCAAATCAGCAGCGGTCTGGTATACACAGACATGGGCTTCGATTCCAGCAACCAACATGTTTTCGCGGTCCAGTGCTTCGAGTTCTTTGACAAAGGCCTGATCCCCGCAGCAACTGAAACTGAATTTGCCTAGTGGGTTTTGGTTCGGTAAAAGCTCAGCGATTTCCGGTATGGTCGGCCCCAGACCGGCAGGATTTTGTTCGGTCCACAAGACAGGCAATCCGAGTATTTGGGTGCCTTTTACCAATTTGATGGTATTATCGAAAAA
>JASFEV010000122.1:0-12688 GCA_050124655.1 Desulfobacterales bacterium | reverse complement strand
GCTCCAGGGCCAGCTCTTTATCGAATTCGCCTTTGGCGAATTCCCGGGCCGCTTTCTGGATCTCTTTTTGTGATTTGGTCAGTTCAAAATCCATGTTTATCCTCCCCATATACAAATGGCTGCGATTAGTTTATATTGGGATAACGAGAGTTGCAATTATCATATGATCGGCCGCTTTTCAAGCAGTTTGCAAGCGATCTCAAATACACCCTTGACTGGAGGCATAATCTAACTTAACCTAATTTGTGCGTTTCAAATTGTAAAAATGTTTAACGTAATTTAAAGGAAGGATACGGATCAATATGGCATATTCTGTTGCACTTGCCGGCAAGGGTGGCACCGGTAAAACCACCATGGCCGGTATGTTGATAAAATTTTTACTGAAAAAAAACAAAACACCGATTCTGGCGGTCGATGCCGATTGCAATGCCAACTTGAATGAAGTCCTGGGTCTCAAGCTGGGTAATACGTTAGGCAATGCCCGGGAAGATATGAAAAAGGGCGATGTTCCCAGCGGAATGACCAAAGACATCTTCATGGAAATGAAGCTTGAGGAAGCCGTGGTTGAAGCCGAGGGTTTTGATCTGGTTGTGATGGGCCAACCGGAGGGTGCCGGCTGTTATTGTGCGGCCAACACCTTGCTCACCAATTACCTTGAACGCCTGTCCGGCAACTATCCCTATATCGTGATGGACAACGAGGCCGGCATGGAGCATATCAGCCGGTTGACAACCAAAGATGTCGATATCCTGTTAATTGTATCGGATTCTTCCAGACGAGGGCTTCAGGCTGCAATGCGTATTGATGAGCTGGCCCGCTGTTTGAAAATCGGTGTTGGCAAAAGTTATGTGGTGATCAACCAGGCACGCGAGGCACCGCCGGCACCGGTTATGGATCAGCTCAAAGAAGCCCATCTTGAGCTGATCGGAACCGTTCCGCAAGACGATCTGATCTATGATTTCGATTTCAACGGCCGCCCGACCATTGAAATGCCCGAAGATAGCAAATCAGTCAAAGCTGCTTTTGATATTTTCGACAAAATCGTCGCCTGAAAAGCTGCAACGGCAGAGCACACAGCGCATAACGTGGGTTTAACTTAAGAAATAGAGTAGAAAATCGATGAGCAATAAAACCGGCTTTTTGTATGATGACAAATATCAACAACACCTAACCGGAAACTACCATCCGGAGATACCGGATCGGTTGCCAGCGGTTTACAAAGGCATCCAGGATGCGGGTCTGCTTGAGCAACTCATATTGATCAAAGCCGTGCCGGCCGATTTGAAATGGGTGGAAACCGTACACGACCCCCATTACATCAAGCGCTTGCAGGAAGCGTGCACGAGGGGCGATAATATCTTTGATAGTCCCGACAACCAGATGTGCCCGGCAACATATGAAGTTTCATTGCTGGCAGTAGGCGGGGTTTTAGAGGCCACCCGCATGGTGATGGCCGGCGAGCTGGATAATGCCTTTTGCGCCGTCCGACCACCCGGCCACCACGCAGAAGTCAACACGGCCATGGGATTTTGCTACTTCAACAATGTGGCAATTGCAGCCCGCTATATTCAGAAAAAATGGGGAATAGAGCGGGTCGGCATTGTCGACTTTGATGTTCATCATGGTAACGGTACCCAGCACATTTTTGAACGGGATCCCACAGTATTTTACTATTCCATTCATCAGCATCCAACCTTCGCCTATCCCGGGACCGGTCGTGAATTTGAAACGGGCAAAGATGCCGGACGTGGCTTTACCAAAAATTCGCCCATGCTGCCCGGCCAGGGCGATACCGAATACAAAAAAGTACTGCAAAGGGATTTAGTGCCTGTTTTTGCAGATTTTAAGCCGCAGGTTATTCTGGTCTCGTCAGGCTTTGATGGCCACATTGAAGATAATATGTCGGACATCAAGCTGACAACCGAAGGCTATACTTGGATTATCAAAACAATCGTTGACATGGCGGCCGAATATGCCCAGGGCCGGCTGATCTCGGTACTTGAAGGCGGCTATTCAATCCGGCGCCTCCCGGAACTGGCCCGCAACCATGTAGAGGTCTTGTTAAGCGGTTAGGATGATGTCTTTTGGAGGTAAAAATTTTTTTACCCCGAAGACGCGAAATATAGAAAGCACGAAATTGTTCACTAATGCTTTCATGGTAAATTGACTATATTTTGTCTTGTCGTATTACCTGTAATAAAAGGAGAGATGATTATGTTCGTCAGCAACTCCATGACCCGAAAAGTGATTACCGTTGCGCCGGACGATAGTATTTTTACGGCACAGGAATTGATGGCTGAAAATAAGATACGCCACCTACCGGTGGCCGACCCGGACAACCACCTTGTGGGTGTGGTGACAGATCGGGATATCAGAAGTGCTCTGCCCTATGAATTTTTCAAGACCGCTCCCAGCGAGGAAGAAAAGAAAAATTTTGCTGAATTGAAAATAAAAGACATCATGACCAAAGATCCGCTCACGATTTCTCCGACTTATACCATTCAGGATGCGCTGTTAATGATCCAGGATGCCCGAGTCGGCGCCCTGCCGGTCGTGGATGAACAGGGCAAGATTGCCGGTATTATTTCGGTCAGGGATCTGTTGCGCGCCTTTATCAATGTGCTGGGAATTGGCCAACCGGGCACACTACTGTGTATCCTGGTGGAAGAAAAAGTCGGTCAACTGAAAAAAATTGTCGATGCCATCACCGAAGAAAACATTTCTTTTGGCAGCGTCCTGGTGGCCCGGTACTGGGAAAAAGACAAACGCGCCGTTTTCCCCTATCTGTTGACGCTGAATGTGGCCCATATAAAGGAAAAATTACAAAGCCTCGGTTTTACGTTGCTCGACCCCATGGAATGGTATTTAGACCAGTTGCCTAAAAATGATTAATGCCCAAAGCCCGTGCTCTAATCAAGATAATTCCGGCCCCTGCCCATATGATGATCTGTATATTTACCACCTCAGCGGTCGCCTGACATCCCAGGATATCATTCCAAAGAACACGTTTATCGGCAACTGGGAAGAAGATGATTATTCCTTTCTTTTCTTTTCGCAGCCCGCTTTTGAAGGCATTCAACATCTTTTACGCACCCAACCACAACTTTCCTACATCGACAGTTATTGCATGTCTTATGAGCAGTGGCAGGGAACCTCATTTACGGCTTTTGACCATGGCCCTTTTCAGATTGTTGCGCCGTGGCACGATCATGTTCACCACGGGCCAAATAAACGGACGCTCATTTTAGATCCAGGACTTGTCTTCGGTACCGGCACCCATCCCACCACCCGGGATTGCCTAGATGCCGTCCAGCTGGCTTTCCGACGCCACTCGCCGAGTAGTGCTCTGGATTTGGGCACCGGTACCGGGATATTGGCTTTAGCCGTGGCGCGTCTGGGCTGTCAATTCAATTTGGCAGTCGACCTGAATTTACTGGCAGCCACAACCGCCGCAAGAAATGTCCGTTTGAATTGCCTTGAACAGCAGGTTATGGTTGTGCAGGGCTATGCCGAAGATTTCATTGACTGCGCGGCTGACCTTGTGATGGCCAATGTGCATTATGCAGTCATGCAAAAGCTCATACAATCAAAGGGTTTTAAAAACAAGAAGTGCTTTATTCTTTCGGGGCTGATGCGCAGTGAAGCCAAACAGGTAAAAATGGATGTGGAGCGGTTGCCGGCCAAAATATTTAAAAGCTGGACTCATAATGGAATCTGGCATACATTCTATGGTGAATTTGACCATTGACGGCAGGACGACAAAGGAATAACGGTAAACCAAACACCGGGCCGTGAAGAAATCGTTATTAACCACGAAGGACACGAAGTTTTAAAACCAATAAAAAGATTTCATTCTTCGTGTTCTTCGTGCCCTTCGTGGTGCAAGATGCTTTAACAAAAAGAGTAATATTGCATTTTATGGGAATTGAAATCTTTTTGAAAGGTTCAAGATGCAGATCACATGCTGGGGATCGAGGGGCTCTATTCCGGTTTCGGGTAAATCGTATCTAAAATACGGCGGCGATACAACGAGTTTGGAGATCCGCACCAAAAGCGGGGATATCATTGCGGTTGATGCGGGTACGGGAATTCGCAGATTTGGGAAAAAGCTGGTTGAAGAAAAAGCGCTCGATATCCATTTTCTTTTCACCCATGCCCATTGGGACCATTTGATGGGATTTCCTTTCTTCAAGCCGCTTTACTCTAAGAATGCCAAATTTCTGATGCACGGTTGCCCCTATCACAGCCAGTTTGTGGAAACCATATTGTCAACGGTCATGGCTCCCCCCAATTTCCCGGTAAAATACGCTGATGTCAAAGCACAGATGACCTATGAAAAAGCTTGCCCCCAGGAATTTCAGATCGGTTCGGTGTCCGTCACACCCATACCCATCAGTCATCCCAACGGCGGCAGCGGGTATAAATTTATTGAAGACGGCAAGACCTTTGTCTTTCTGACAGACAATGAATTGGGATATCGTCATGCCGGCGGACGGCCGTTTGAAGAATATGTGGAATTTGCAACCGGCGCAGATCTTTTAATTCATGACAGTGAATACACGCCCGAGGAATATCGGACTTTTATCGAATGGGGCCATTCGGTTTACACCGATGTGCTTCAATTGGCCCAACAGGCAGCCGTAAAAAAATGTGGATTGTTCCATTTAAACCAGGAGCGCACCGATGACCAGATGGATGATATGGTCAGCACCTGCCAGCAATATTTCGATGACAACGGCTTAGGCATCGAGTGCGTCGGTGTGGCCACCGATATGACATTCAATTTGTAGCAATTGGTTAATGGGTTGAGCCCGTTGCCCGTTAGCCCGTTGCCGGTAAAAAAAGATAATCAGACATGATTCCTTTATTAACGTGCCCAACTGGCGCAATCCGCCGGAGGCGGGCTCAACCGGCAGACCTGTAAAAGTGACCTTCAAATATTGAGCGGCTATATTTTAATATTAAATAGAAAAAGAGAGCAAATTGGATGATTTGATAAAAAGGGCGGCGGCGGATCTGGCTCAGGCCAACATGGTAACTGCCCTGACCGGTGCGGGCGCCTCGATTGAAAGTGAGATTCCAGCTTTCCGGGGCAAGGGCGGGCTGTGGGAAAAAATGGATCCAATGGAAGTTGCCCATATTGATGCCTTCTTAAAGGATCCGGCCAAAGTCTGGAGGCTTTTAATCAAGGAAATGAAAGACGTCGTCGACCGGGCGCAGCCCAATGACTGTCACAAAGGCCTGGCCAGGCTGGAGGAGCTGGGAAAACTGCAAACGGTCATTACTCAGAATATTGACGGACTGCATCAAATGGCCGGCAATTCAGACGTGATCGAATTTCATGGAACATTTGCCTGGCAGCGCTGTATGGAGTGCAATACGCATATTGAAACCCGGCGGGTGGATATCAGCGAAATTCCGCCCCGTTGCCATTGCGGCGGCATCCTGCGTCCCAATGCGGTTTTTTTCGGTGAAATGATACCCCATGAAGCGCTCTGGCGCTCGCGGCAGGCGGCAACTGACTGCGACGTCATGCTGGTCATCGGCACTTCGGCCATGGTGCAACCGGCTGCCATGATACCGGTGGTGGCCAAAGAGACCGGCGCAATCGTGATTGAAATCAATCCGGAAAGTACCCCGTTAACCGGAGACATCAGCCACTACATCATCAAAGGGCCTGCCGGAGATACCATGAACCGCATTATCGCGGATTTAGATACGCTGCTTTAAGCAGGCATCTGGTTCAGGATTCTGGTCACTGGCTTCTGGCCAGAAGCAAAAAGCGAGAAGCCAGAAGCCAATTTGCCTCCCTCGCTGCAATCCTGACTAAAGGGCAGCCATAGAAAACATGGATGCAAACACCACTCCCTGGATTCAAATTGTTCAACTGGAGGAGCCGAGTTTAAAGGATAACACCGCTGATGCCGAGCGCGTTTTGCAGTCGTTAAAGTCTCGCTTGAATGTATCTGCCATTGATATCGATTTGAGTCTGTTAAAAATTTTGCCGACCCTCTTGCGCAAGACGCAATTCAACCTTCGCTGTGTCCTTTTTAAGGAAAAACACCAATGGGTGTTGATTGATATCCAAGATGCAAGGGGTACCCAATTATGTGCTGGCCTGGCTGTTGATTTGGGAACCACCCGGGTGGTGTTGCGCTTGTTGGATTTAGCAACCGGCCGGCCCCTGGCTGAATCAGCCTTTGACAATCCCCAGGAAAAAATCGGACCGGACATCCTGAGCCGAATTCATTTTGTTGAAAAAGCAGACGGGCTCCGGCACTTAAATGAGCTGATGATCAGCGGTTTGAACGGAGCCATCGTTGATCTGTGCGCCTCACAAAACCTGCAGCCCGCAAATATCTATGCCATGGCAGTGGCCGGCAATACCACCATGACCCACCTGTTTATGGGCCTCAATCCCCGTTGGATTATCCGCGAGCCCTACATCCCGGTGGTCAACAATCCGGGCGTCATCACAGCCGAGGCTCTGGGACTGCAGGTTAACCCCCGGGCCCGGCTGTTGATTTTTCCCAATATTGGAAGCTACTTCGGTGGAGATCTGATCGCGGGAGTCCTTTTTTCTGAAATTTATCAGAACAAGCAGACCTGCGTCCTGGTGGATGTCGGTACCAACGCCGAGGTGGTTCTCGGAAATGAAAACTGGTTGATTGCCTGCGCCGGTGCAGCCGGACCCGCGCTTGAAGGCGGTGTCACCCGTATGGGAATGACCGCCGGCCCGGGGGTGATCGATCAAATTGCAGTGGATCCCGACACTCTCGCTTTTGACATTCATACAATTGACGACTTGCCGCCGGCCGGGATCTGCGGTTCGGGCGTCATCGACCTGGCCGCCCAGCTGTTTCTCAGCGGCATGATCGATGTGCGCGGCAAATTGCTGCCGGCCGTGTGCGGCTCAAAGATTAAAACAATAGACGGCCTGTCGCATCTGGTGGTGGTGCCAGCTGAAAAATCGGCCACCGGCGCTGATCTGACCATCAGTCAGGCGGACCTGGACAGCCTCATGCGGTCCAAAGCGGCCATGTATACTATTTTAGAGACCATCACCGGATCGGTCGGCATCACACCCCAGGAGCTGCACGCTTTTTATGTGGCGGGCACCTTTGGCTCTTTTATCAATCCTGAATCGGCCATCGCCATCGGGATGCTGCCGGACCTGCCGCGGGATCGATACAAATCGTTAGGCAACAGCTCACTGGGCGGTACCACCCTGGCCCTTCAATCCGATGCTTATCATGACCAAATCAACCAGATCCGCGAGCGAATCACCTATCTGGAGCTAAATGTCAATCAGGATTTCATGAACCGCTTCAGCGCCGCCAAGTTCTTGCCGCACACGAATACAAAGCTTTTCCCATCCGTGACCGTGGTTCAAAACTCAAAATAAAGTATTGGTATTGGAGTGTTGGAATAAAGGAGTAGTGGAATGCTAGGAAATGGACACTCCGCACGATAATCGACTCAATTTATCGGAAGTTCAAGAAAAATTAGTGCGAATATCAGAATCACGGGATCGGATGATTTTAAAGGTACAATTTTCAAACAAGCTTGATTTTAGGATTGCCAAATGAAATACGCAAACATTCTGAAGGGATTACTGAGATTCGATACAGGCACGGAAGACACAATTTAGACCATTGGCAATACGATTAGACTCCCATACGTAATCCCCCATTTTGTTAATTGAAGAATTTTGCCAAATTTGACGGAAAATGATAGTCCAATTACACGAAATCGACCTTGAAATCGGTTTATTTGGCATTTTGGGGATAAGTTCTGCACAATTCCCTTGCTTTTGGGCTGATTAGGGATTATTGTGACAGTATTCAACAGGGCCTCGCCTTTTATTGGCGGGGCGATTTCTTTCTGAAGGAAAAACCCATTTAGCAGAATGGCATCCTCCAGTTTGCGATTTTGAAAATTTTTAAGAAAGGAGAATGTCATTATGATTAATGGAACTGTTAAGTGGTTTAATGACCGAAAAGGGTTTGGATTCATTGAGCAGGAAGACGGACCGGATGTGTTTGTTCATCATTCAGCAATCAACGCAGGCGGTTTTAGATCCCTCAGTGAAGGCGACCGAGTTTCCTTTGACATAGAGCAAGGCCAGAAGGGTCCTGCCGCTGCAAATGTCACTGTGATTTAATTCTCAATTCCGAGTAAAAAGGGCATTCTTCATAAGGGGGATGCTCTTTTGTTTCTTTTTGATCCTTATCAGTCCGATCCGAAATACCAAGAATCTTGGACCCTAAAAAACCCCCGGCCAAATTTATCTTCTGTCCATCACTATTAAGAATAACGGCCTTAGAGGTGACCACACTATGGCGAAATCACATTATTCGTTTAAAAAACGTAAGAAAGAATTAGCAAGGAAGCTAAAACAAGAGGAAAAAAGACAACGCAAATTGAATAAGGCTAAAATAAAGCCGGAAGAGAATCCAGACCAGGCGTAACTGCCGTATATTTTTTTATGACAGAATGAATTTCTATTAATTGTACAAGAGGTCGATTTTGACAATATATGTTTTGTTAATTACTATTTGAATTTATTCATAAATATGTAATTGCTCTTTTTATCGATTTAAATTTAAAGAATTTTTTGGAATAAGATTCAATACAGCATTTCATCAATATCTCGCCTGTCTTAGACCTTTTCCTGAAAATACCATCCCTATACGCGCAGCCTATCATGCACTGATGCACAGGGTAACAGTTTCATCAAGGGTAAAATGATCCTTTACAAAAGTCAGTCATAGATAGTCCCGTCAGCAATCAGCTGGGACATGAAAAAATTGTTTTCTGTGTTTCGAAAAATACAACACGCATGCAGGTGCTTATCTACCTTTATATTAGCGCTATTGGTATAAATAATCCACGTTAAACTGCCGAAATTTAACGCCAATCGCTTTGCCGGAATGACTATTCTCGCCATAGGTCATCAGGATGTTGGTGCGGCTAAGCTAGAAATGTTTGCATTGAATTAAGGAGGACACTATGCTTCACAGATACGATATATCGCTGGATGAAGATGCGAATCGTTTATCAATCAAAGAATTAGCCGTGATCGGTCCTAAATTGCGAAAAAGTGAATATTACAATCACACCAAAGAAATCTATACGCTGATTCACAAAGTGTCCTACGACGCTGATATCATTCGTGCAGCTATTAAAAAAGGGCAAAAAGCATTGATTTCAGAGCTTCGATCCGATGATTTTTTTCCTATTCAGCCCTTGGCAAAAATTATGGCTGAAGAGGTGACCAATTTGTTCAATGGCAGCTTGGGTCATTTTGCTGAACTGTTTTTTGATGATCGGACTCTCTTATCTGAGGATGATTAAAAATCTTCTTTTTTTGTGAATACTGTCTAACAAGAATATGCTATACAACTAAAAATGATTACGAATAATTTTCGCAGCAAAAGGCGACATTCTCATGACTGAAAAACCGGCGTACAGGGAACTTGAGCAACGTATCAAGCAATTAGAAAGTGAAGTTCTTGAATATATACGCAAGGAAAAGGATTTTATTGAGCAGCTCAAATTGCTTGAACACAGCCATTTCAGGCGCACCCTGAGCCTGATGAAAATTAACGAGGAACTGCAAAGAGAGATCAAACAGCGCTCACATGATGATGAGAAACTGGAGCAGGTTTCTCATAGACTCAGAGGGCGAATTAAAGAGTTAAACTGTCTCTATGACATTTCAAGCCTCAGGGCCGGACCGAGCTTTTCCCTGGATGATGCCCTTCAAGAAGTTGTTGATTTCATTCCTCCGGCAATTGAACACCCTGAAATTGCCTGCGCTCGGATTATGTTTGATCGTTACGAGTTTAAAACAAAAAATTATAAAGACACCAAATGGAAACTGTCGCAAGATATTATGTTAAATAATGAACGGATAGGCACTCTAGAGGTCTGTTATCTGGAAGAAAAACCAGAATTTGAGAAGGAGCCGTATCTTAAAGAGGTAAAAAATTTGATCTTCGCGATTGCTGAAAGTATAGCGCAAATAATCGACCGCGATTGGGCGGAAATAGAAATTAGAAAACACCGTAACCAAATTGAAAAGCTAATTAAAAACAGCAGCAGAAATATTTCCGGGAAAAAATAGAATCCATTAAGCCGTTGATGTTTGTTGGCAAGGAGCGCTTCAAATTGTTTCGGTTTGAAGTCTGTTGAACAGTGAATATTGTTCAAACAATTTGGTCAGCTCGTTTTTCAAGGAGTTGGCGTTATCCACTGCCTTCAAATATTCGGACCTGAGAGCATTGATTTTATCCAGAACGGCTAAATATTCCGCACGGAATGATATGACCCCTTTCTCAATATCTTTTTCATAATCATATTTTAGTGAATTAACTCCGTTTTTCAGCGCTGTTAAATACTCCTCTTTCAGGGAACTTAGTTTTTCAATAGCTTTTTCATATTCACTTCTTAAGCTACCGACCCCTTTCCTTCGAGCACATAGATATTGCTTTTGCAGCTCCTGTAGCAATTCTTTTACCGATATAATATTTTTAATCCTAAAAGCATTGGTGCCGGCAAAGACAAAACCGTTTTCCAGAAACCCTTTTCTGGCATTATCAAGCGCCAGAGAGATACAATAGCGGGCTGTCTTGATATCACAACTTTTCAGGCACTTCCAGGCACACTTGATTTTCATTTTTTTTCCGGCCGATATGTCCATTAGAAATCGGCTCTTTATAGCCCGGCCCGGCATGCCGACAGGGCTTTTAATAATTTCAATATCATCTTCCTTACAGGCTACATATGACTCCTTGAATCTAATATTGGCATCACATTCGTGCGTGGCTACGAACCTTGTGCCCATCTGGACACCACTTGCTCCAAGTTTGAAAAGATTATAGATATCAGTGCCCGTAAAAACGCCGCCCGCAGCAATTACTGGGATGTTTCTGCGAAATTTATCTTCATAACCCTTTATCACGTCAATAACATCAGGCAAAATACATTCGAGTGCAAAATCAGGATCATCGATTTGATTCTCTTTAAATCCCAGATGTCCGCCTGCTTTCGGCCCCTCCACGACAACAGCGTCGGGGACATCCTCATATTTTTTCAACCAAGACTTGAAAATAAGCCCGGCTGCTCGGGCAGAACTTACGATAGGAACAACCTTGACTCCCGCTGACCTGAGAGCCGCAACCGGAATCCCTTTAAGTGGGAGTCCGGCACCGAGGAAAACCATATCGACTTTTTCTTCGATTGCAACCATGAGAAGCTCAGAAAAATCGTGCACAGCCACCATAATATTAACACCAATGATTCCTGAGCTCATTTTTTTTGCCTTTCTGATTTCTTTTCTTAAAGCAATGGCATTGGCATCTTTATGGCTTGCATAATAATCAGGGTCGAGCATACCTATTGAATTTGCGGCAATTACACCTATACCCCCTTCATTTGCAACCGCTGAGGCCAACCCTGAAAGAGATATTCCAACGCCCATTCCTCCCTGAACGATGGGAAGTTTCGCTACAGAATCACCAATTTTTAGTTTGGGCATCCTATGCCACTGGATTTTTGAAAGATCAAATTTTGGCCACTCTATATCACTGAGGTCTATTTTTCGTATCTTCAATTTTGTTAAAATTTCGTAATTATTCAATTGAATCTCCTTCCCACAACGAAAGATCATAAATGGCTGTCTTTCTCATCCAGCGGCAAAACTTAAAGTAATTAATATAGGTTTCAAGGATGCATAAAAGATCGCGGGTTCTATGGAGGGTATCCTTGATCTACTGAAGGGTTAAACGAGGAGTTATCACCAAGAAGTCCTTTTTTAACAGGTCCTGTCTGTCATATCAATACTAATCATATCATGATTGGTATGAAGATACGAGGATGAAATTGAATTGTTAGCATTTTGAAATGAAATACCGATTTCTCTGCAGTTTCAAGGCGTTTGATTTCTTTAACATATCAAAGATTTTTAAAACCAAAGAAAACCATGATATCGCTTCTATAACTTAAGACACGCTATCCTATATTACGAAATAGCTGGTATTGTGAAGATTTGTCAATTGGGCAGTCAACAAAATCCTGGGCTGCCATTCGTCATGAAATGGTAGCGTGCATCAAAGACGGTAGATCTCGTCGACCCAATCTTTGAACCACTTTGGTTTCTGGAACAAGATCATAATCAAAAACATCGCTGTGATCGGGATGGGAATTACCGCGTCGAGGATGGCTAATATGGAAAGGTAAATCAGGAGTTGCGTTCGTGTCGGCAAATTGAGCCTCTCTTTGCTAAAAAATGATTTTTAATGGCAAGTGCTTTGTGAACTGGATGCCTTTTAACAGGCAGGCAATTGCATCTTGGATACATCATCATTAAGGGGTATTTCAAATTGAACCGCCTCTTTTTATTTATTTGGACACTTTAACGATCTAACGCCATGCAATCAGGGAAGCCGGGTTTCAAGCGACCAATTTTTTCGATGTTATCATAAATTGTTGGGATAATATAATTAAATCATATGATTGATGAAGGAAAATGACCGAAAAGACACCCCACAAAATGGTCTTTGTTTTCTGGTCAAAGCATGGAGGATAGATGAGCGCTTACAGACTAAAATTTATTCGAATCTATTTTTTTAGGGCAAAAACAGTTAATTTATGCGCTCCTTCAAGGCTTTCCGCTTCCGCCTTT
>JASFEV010000121.1:0-12708 GCA_050124655.1 Desulfobacterales bacterium | reverse complement strand
AAAGTGAAACCGCCTGATCGTCGGCCGTATTCATGGTTACATCAACCTTGCCGCCGGCGGGCGTGTATTTGATCGCATTATCCAGCAGGTTGGCAATCATTCTTTGAATCAGGCGATTATCACCGATCATTTTGAAACTACCGGAAACATTGCAACTGAGTTCTAGGCCTTTATCTTCTGCCGGCGCTTGGAACAATTCACAGGCATCACGTGCGATGGCGCAGATGTCCATTTTCTCGGCATTGAGTTTATTGACGCCGGCTTCGGTCTTGGAAATGACCAGCATCGTGTTGATCATATCCAGCAGCCGATCACACTCTTCGATGGTGCTGGCTGCCATGTTCTCATAATCTTTTTCAGAGGCATTGGTGGTTATGGAAACTTCGGATAATCCCCGGATGCGTGTGATCGGACTTTTCAAATCGTGGGCGATGTTGTCGCTCATTTCCCGAATGCCGGTGACCAGTTTTTGGATACGGTCCAGCATCTGGTTAAAGGTGATGGCCAGTTGGTCGATCTCGTCCTGGTTTTTTTTCACCGGCACCCGCTCATTGAGACTGCCTTCCGATATGTGCCGGGCTGTTTGCGTCACCGTTTCGACGCCCGCCAGAGCCCTTCTGGCCATAAACCAGCCAATAATGATGGCCGCAATAAATAATGAGGCCATCGTGGCCACAAATATCTTGCGAAAGGCTTCAATAAACCGCGTATTGCTTTCCATAGATTGACCCAGCTGTAGAATAATGCTGCGGCCAATGGTCGTATACAGCACCCGTATTTTATGCTTACGATTCGGCAAGCTGATGGTATCAAAAACCGGTCGCTTTTCACGAATGAGTTGATTGGTGGCCCTCTTGCCAATGCCGATATCGCGCCAGAAGGACATATTAGACGAAGAAAACGCCTGGCCGTCGAATGAAAGCAATCGAAAAAATATCTTCTTTTCGCCGGCGGCCTGGGCTTCTAATATAATCTGGCGCTTCACCGCCTCGATGCCCTGCAGTTTTAAAATTGAGGACAGGGTTCGCGCCTCACTCAACAAATCTTCATCGATACGATCGCGGATAACGGAGGTAATTAGAATATAGAAAAAGAAAAATGCGATACAGGAGCTCAGCATGAAGATCCCCGCATACCAGAGCGTAAGGCGAAAGGCCAGGGTATGGCGGGCACTATTTATCTTCTTTAAGAACATAGCCGACCCCGCGCACCGTGTGAATCATCTTGGAAGAGAATCCTTTGTCAATTTTTTCACGCAGTTTGTATATCCTGGATTCAACCACATTGGTCTGAGGATCAAAATAGTAATCCCAGACATGTTCCATAATCATGGTCTTGGATACCACTCTGCCGGCATTGCGCATCAGGTACTCCAATAAAGAAAATTCCAACGGCTGCAGATCAATTTTTTTTCCGGCTCGCACAACTTCACGGGTGATCAGATTCATGCTGATGTCTGCCACGGTCAATTTCGTCGGCTCGTCAGCATCGCTGCTGCGCCGAATCAGAGCCTGGAGCCGGGCCAGTAATTCGGAAAATGCAAAGGGCTTCGTCAGATAGTCATCCGCACCGATCTGCAGCCCTTTTACCCGATCATCGACCTCTCCTTTGGCACTCAAGATAATGAGCGGCGTTTTCAGTTTTTCGCGACGTATATTTTCAATTAAACTGAGGCCGTCTATTTTAGGCAGCATAATATCAATCACGGCAGCATCATAGGGTTCGGTTAACGCCATATGCAAACCGTCTTCTCCATTGTTTTCATGGTCCACGGCGAAGCCTTCGGCCTTTAAACCCTTGATAATAAAAGATGCTATTTTAGGATCGTCTTCAACCAGAAGTATTCTCATTGACTTCTCCCATACGATTAAGTGGCCGGTCGCTTATCGACAACTTTCAAATGCATAAGATACATTATAATAGAAATTTTATAAACTACGTTTTCATTGATAAATGAGGGATTTTTTTGATGAGCACGGCCGCACAAGGGGTTTATTTCGAGGCGTACTGAAAGTACGTTGAGAATTAAACCCCGCGGAGAACACAGCTCATCGAAAAAATAGCCATTTAGGAATGAAAACGGCTGGCAATAGCCGCCCACTTTTCTTGTTCGCGTATCTCCATTATTTCAAACCCCATATTTTTCAGCCCGGCAACCACCAGTTTTTTATTTTCTTCAAACATTCCTGAACAGACGAAAATGCCGCCGCCTTTTAGGGCCTGCGGCAGGTCATCCAGCAGTTCTATAATCACATGAGTAAAAATGTTGGCTACAATTAAATCATATGTGTCCGTGATGCCGGTCAACAGATTGCCGGTACGCAAAATAGCATTATCAGAAACCAAATCGTTCAGTTTTAGATTGGATGCCGCTACATCAATGGCAATCGAATCTTTATCAATACCGCAAACAACTCCCGCCCCCAGCTTGGCAGCTGCAATCATCAATATGCCGGAGCCGGTGCCGATATCCAAAAACGAATCACCCGGGTTGAGATAATCTTCAATCAAACGCATACATAAAGCCGTGGTCGGGTGCGTGCCGGCACCAAAGGCCATACCCGGATCCAGTTTTACCACAATATCACCGGGTTTGGCAGCGTATTCGCACCAGGTGGGCTTGACGACTATTTTACGCCCTATTTTTTGAGGCTCAAAAAAAGCCTTCCAGGCCTCAGCCCAGTCTTCTTCATCCAGCTCTTTATAACTGACACGGTAAAGCAAAGTAAAACCCTGTTTAAGTAAAGATAGTTGCTGTTCCAGATCCCTGCAGCGTTTTTTTGCCTGCCGGTCTTTTGGAAAATAACCGATGACCGCGTTTTGTTGCGGTCGACCCATCGAGTCCTCGGCCCAATCATCAGAGGATTCTAAGGCCGGATCTTCTTCGACCACACCCGTAAGATCAAATTCGAAAAACAGGTTGGTTATGAGCTCGCCGGCCAGGCGGTTGTCCTCGGCATCAAAAACAACTTTTGCTTCAATCCATTTCATATCTTTGGTACACGGTTTTGAATATCGATCGCAGCTATATTGGGTTCAACGCTCAAAATTTAAAAGCTAACGGCTGCTGGCCACTGGCAGCTTGCTGCTGGCTACCGATCATTAGCCAGCTGCCAGAAGCAAGAAGCCAGGAGCCAAAACCGCTGAATGCTAATCGGTAAACCTTTGAACCACGTGTATATGGGTTTAGGACTACCTTCCAAACTTCTCCTTGGGCGGGTTGAAGTAGCCGAATTTAAGTTTCGGAAATTCCCGCCGGATGTGTTCCAGCAGATTTTGCATCCCGATGGGCGCGTCATTGGCGGCTACAGCTTCCATGATCTCAAAATAGCGCAATGGATCAAAATTCAAATTGCGCCACTGAATCATATGAATCGGGTGCGACATTAAAAATTTTTGCAATGCTTCAATTTCCTGCTGTGTATCCGTGAATCCGGGGCAGTTTAAATAATTTACCGATACAAAAAGACCACTTCCCAAAGCGCGATCTATGCTTTTTATAACATCGGAAAATCCATAACCTTTCGGGCGAAAGTAGGCCTGATAACATTCCGGGCGTACACTGTTCACGCTGACCCGAATGCTGTCCAGTCCGGCATCGATGACCTTTTGCAGTGCACCGGGCAGGCTGGCATTGGTGTTCATGTTGATGGTGCCCCGCTTTGTTTCAGAACGAATCAAACGAATCGCTCGTGCAATCACCTCGGCTGCCAATAACGGATCTCCTTCGCAGCCCTGCCCAAAACTAACAACACTATTTTTGACCCGTTTGATATGCGCCAACGCCACTTCCGCTATTTCCTGCGATGACGGGGTGAAACTGATGCGGTCCTGACTGTGAGGAATATCGCTGTGTGTTTGTAAAGACAAGCAACCCAGGCAACGGGCATTGCAGTGTTGGGCGGTGGGAAGCGGGGCCTCGTAACGGCCTAAAAAAAAATTTTTAGCTGCCGGGCACCCGAATTGCAGGGCGCATTTTTCAAGATGGGCCCGCAGGCGATTGGCGCGCATCTGTTGGCGCATCCGGTCGATACCGACAGCAACATCTTCCGGTTTCATCAACCGCAGGTCCTGCCGCTTTTCTCGATCCACGCAAATCACCGCAGACCGAAATTTGCCCTGGTGCCAACCAACCGCACCGTAGGAAAAAAGCGGCAGTGCCTGTGCTTTGGGGGTTTCGACAAAAGTGCCCAGATGCGAAATGACATAACCCGGGGAATTAAAGGCGGTCACCGGAAAAAGGGGCCGGCCGGGGACGTAAGGATTCTCATGGACGGTTTCGATCCGGCCCGACTGCACATTCAACAAAACTGGCCGACGTTGCGGCAGATACATCAGCTCACTGCCAAATGGCAAATTGCGGGTATTGTTCAGCGTCAATGGGATGAAGGTTGCCCCGCCCGTCCCAACAGCAGCATAGTCGTCGAGCTCAAAAATATCTCCGTGTTCATCGGCCACTAGCGCTTTTAGCAGTTCTTTTTTCATTTTAATCTTTTTGAATTCCGGTATGTTAACAATCCGATTGATTCTCAATGAATGCGGGGTAGGAAATACGGGTTAAACCGCTGGACCCTTTACCGGCCGGCGGTTTTTGTGAAATGGGATTAGCTTGTTCAATTGTAAAATAATCCGTAGGCTTCACCGGCGAACGGGATAACGGGCTCAACGGGCTAACGCTCAATATACATAACACATACGGACGTGCGCCCATCGACCTTCAGCGTAAACGGCTTGTCGAGTCTTATATGGGCCACATGTGTCGTTTCTTTGACCACCGGCTGGGCGGTCAACCAGTCCCAATCGATAAAATCCGAATCCGCATCCAGAACGGTTGCATAGGTGATGCCCAGGGTGGTGATATTATGGAAAAAATGAGACCCCTGGGATGGATCGGCCTTTAACTTTGATGACGCTGTTTCGACCATCGCCCCCACACCGCAAATCTCAGCCCAGCTCACCGGGATTCCCAGCCAGCGATCGGCCGAACCCCATCTGCCCGGACCAAGGAGCAGGTATTTACGGACTTCTTGCATCAGAGTGGCGTTTAACTCACCAATCTCCCGGGCGATTTGCGAGGTCTTGGCCGTGTCAAATTCATCGGGTTTAACAAAGAGAATGTCGGCCATGTCATTTTTTTCGGCATTGCCCAGCGCATGGGAAGAAACACAAAAAGACCTGGCCATTTCGTCTGAACTGATTTCCACCTGAAGCAGTTCCGCGCGTGCCGTCATCGGTCTGAGTTGCAAAAAAGCAAATTCCGATTTTTGTTCCGGGTCCGGTGACATATTGATCGAAAATTCGAGCTCCACCGGGCAACCCATTCCCTCCTGGCCCAAATCCAATGCTTCTGCCAAAACGTCAGCCAGCGGAAACTGTCCGTACTTCAGAACCTGTGCGAATGTCAGTATGCGATAGCCGGGCATATGAGCCGAATCCCGGATTCGATGTTCTTCCGGAATATAGGTGCTGGCCAAAAGCTGCACCGGTGCTTCCTCATCGGCATCGCTGACATCTCTTTTGACCAGATTGGCATCCTCCAGGATTCCCACCTCTGGAGCATCACCCCCCATATTCAGGGCATAAAAAAACTGCTGGGAGTTTTCCAGGATATCTTCGACCGTGGAACGCTGCGGCAACAATTGCGGATATTTGGGAGAAAAGCGCAAGGCTTTTTCGCCTTCCATGACCGTCTTGCCCAAACCCAGTGCCACCGTCGCAATGCCTTCTTCGGGTTTCATTTTTGCAAAAGGATAGTAATTGTGCGATTGGGCAACACCGGAAATGGTCGGGTAAAAATATTGGCCGTAGCGTTCTCCCACCAGTTGCTGAATGATGACGGCCATTTTTTCCTCTTCGGTGCGGTGCCCCACACGCTTTGAAAAAGCCTTGGGATCCCTGAAGTAAGTTGACGCGTAAACCAGCTTGATGGCATTGATCAATTGTGCCAGTCGGTGGTCGAGATCCTCATGGTCATTGGGAAGCATGTAAGTTCGATAAAGACCTGCATAGGCACGAAATTGGGCATCTTCCAGCAAACTCGAAGAACGAACTGCCAGCGGATAGGAAATGCGTTCGAGATAGGACCTCAGCTCTTCGGCGATCCAGGCAGGAAAGTTGGCACTGTGAAAAACCTGCGCAATTTCTTCATCCGGCATATCGGTTTTGGCCAGCTCCTTGAGATTGTTTTCTTCGATAAAGGCGTCAAAGCCTTCGGTCGTTACGACCAGCGTCTGGGGAACAAAAATGTTGACATCTTCAAATTTTTTCTGAATGGCCGGCAACCGTTGAAGCAAATTGGCAACAAAAGCCAGTCCCCGGGCCTTACCACCCAGAGAGCCTTTGCCAATTTTAAAAAATTCCGTGGCCGGATCAAAGTCGCCGGGATCAAAATTGACCACCACGCCTTTTTGACGCCGCTTGCGCCAGCTTTGAATCATGGAAATCAGATAATCGCGGTGACTTTCAACACTGGCGAAATCATCATATCGTAAGGGCCGCATTTTGGATGCCAGTACGATCTCGGTCCGCGCAAACAGCCATCTCGATAAATCATTGCGGCTGCAGTGATGAACAAAGCTGTCTTCGGGAATGGTTGCCAAAAGTTCTTCGAATTTGCGCAGATTGGGTGCACGGGTGATTTCGCTGCCGTCGGGTTTGCGAAAGACAAAATCCCCGAACCCCAGCTGATTCACAAAAAAAGAGCGGACCTCGGCATGCAGGCTGGGCGAGTTTTTATCAACAAAAGCGGCCGTGATGCTTTCGGCTTTTTCGGCGTTTAAAGATTCAGAGCTGGTGAGCAAAAGCGGAATATCGAAACGTTCTTTTTTGATAAGGGATAAAAAGGCCACACCGGCATTTGGGTCGAGAACACCATTGCGCGGGAAACGCACATCTGAAATCACCCCCAAAATATAGGGTTCAAATTTTTTAAACAATTGCAGGGCTTCCTCGAAGCTTTCGGCAACCAGGATTTTGGGCCGCGCCCGCATGGTCAGCAACTTGTGTTCTTCATGGTGCCGGAACTCCATTATGGCCTGGGTCTGAGTGACCAGTTCTTTGTAAAGCACCGGCAGCAAGGAGGAAATGTATGTCGGCGAATCCTCCACAAAAAGAATCACCCGGATGCCGGCAAATTCGGTATCGTGCTCGACATTGAGACGGTCTTCTGCGCTTTTGACCAGGGCCACCAGAATATCGGTGTTGCCGGACCAGACAAAACATCGATCAATAGCAGGCGGGCGGGTAAAATCCAGCAGGCATTGCTGGGCGGAGGACGGCAAAGAATCATGCGCCAACAAAACAACCGGCAGATCGGGGACCTTTTTTTTAATTTCCTCACCCAGGGTAAAGGCATCCATATCCGCCAGCTGGCTCATGGAGATGACCATGTCAAATTTCTTTAGATTCAACATGGCCAAAGCTTCCTGGGCCGTAGAAACCCAGGTAAAGCGGGGTGGGTTGCTCAGGTTCAGGCCGCGATATTCATGAATGATGCGCTCTGAAAGACGGCAGTCTTCTTCCAGAATCCAGGCATCATAAGGGGTGGAGACCAGCAAGATATCTCTGACCTTGCGGGCCATCAATTCATGGAAAATTTTAAACCGCGGGTCAAAATCTTCGGCAAAGCTCTCGATTTCCAGTGTCATACCTTTACCTATCAAAAAAACAAAGAATTATAATCAACAGAGCGTTATCTAAAAAATGTGCGATTTCTCAATCAGGTTTGCCGGTTGCCCGTTAAGCCCGTTAGAAAAAAATTTATGTCTAATTTATCCAACCGGCAAACGGGTCAACGGGGTAACGGGCTCAACCTGAAGATTTTTAAGATAGCGTTTAATTTAATCACAACACCATAGCTGTTTGTACACATGGATAGCCTTAAAGCTATTTCAACCATATCTTTTGTCAAATCGCAATAACTTTGGACTTGGCATCCAAAAAGGTTTTGTATTATAAGCTTTTATATCAAATCGGCTAATCTTTTTTAATCAAAAATAAGGAAGAAATTGTGAACATCTGGATGACCCTTGGTAAAGCATTGGATTTGTATCCTGAAAAAATTGGCGTTGTCGACGGTGATCGCTCCTATACCTATCGGCAGGTCGGTGGGCGCGTGGCGGGGTTGGCTCGATATTTTCAGAAACAGAGAATTCGACCGCAAGACCGCATCTCCATTCTGGAAGTCAATTCGCATGCCTTTCTGGAAACCTATTACGCCGCTGCCGGAGTTGGCGCGATTCTCAATCCGCTCAATTACCGGCTGGCCGCCAAAGAGGTTGCCTTCATTTTAAATGATGCCGGCAGCCGCTGGCTAATTGCCGCCACGCGTTTTGCCGATGTAGTCAAAGGCGTATTGAAAGAAGGTGTACCCATCGAAGGGATTCTCTGGATAGGCGACCCGCCGGATGAGTCATTTCCGATTCAGTGCCACAGCTTTGAAGATGCCATTTCCACCAGTGTCGGGGAATTTGAGCCCCTTGCCGTTGACGAGGACCAAGTCGCCCACCTGTATTACACCAGCGGCACCACCGGACGACCGAAAGGGGTCATGCTCACCCACAAGAATGTCTGCAGCCATGCATTAGGAACCATCGCCGAGCTGAAGCTGGTGGATTCCGATGTCTGGGGCCACGTTGCTCCCATGTTTCACCTGGCGGACGCCTGGGCCACGTTTGCCATCACCTGGGTTGGAGCTCGCCACGTGATGGTCGCTCAATTTGAGGCTGAAGCCGTCATGGCCACCATCGAAAAGCAAAGAATAACCCTGAGCAATTTAATTCCCACCATGCTCAACCTGATGATCAAGCACCCGCGGGTTGCCGAATATGATTTTTCAAGCCTGAGGGAAATCCTCAGCGGGGGCGCCCCCATTGCGCCCGAGCTGGTAAAAAGTATCATGGAGACCCTCGGCTGCGATTACATCCAAACCTACGGTATGACCGAAACCAGCCCGTATTTAACCTTCAGTATCTTAAAAGAGCACCTCAAAGCGCTGCCGCCGGATGTGCAATTAAAATACAAATCCAAAACCGGCCGGCCGGCCATCGGTGTGGATCTCAAAGTGGTGGATGAACAGGGGATGCCGATTGCGGCTGATGAGCAGCAGGTGGGCGAAATCTGGGTGCGGGGAGAAATCGTTACACCCGGTTACTGGAATAAGCCCGAAGAGACCGCCGATGCATTTGCCGACGGATGGCTGCGCACCGGGGATCTGGCAACCCTGGATGCGGAAGGCTACGTCAACATTGTGGATCGCAAAAAAGACATGATCGTCACTGGCGGTGAAAATGTGTATTCCACCGAAGTTGAAAACGTGCTGTACATGCATCCCAAGATTCTGGAGGCCGCTGTTTTCGGTGTGCCGGATGAACGCTGGGGGGAGGCGGTCAATGCGGCGGTGGTGCTCAAGGCCGGTGAAACCGCCACCGCGGATGAAATCATCGCCTTTTGCAAAGAACATCAGGCTGCCTACAAGGCCCCCAAAGCGATTGTTTTTTTAGACGAGCTCCCCAAAACCGGATCCGGAAAAATCTATAAAAAAGGCCTGCGCGATCCTTTCCTGAAGAAAAAGTCGGACAGGTAATTCATTCACCGGATTTATTCTCGAATGGTGAGGTACGCCGCCTGAACTGAAGAATCAGGGCCGTATTCCCCAGCTGATAAACAGCCTTATTCTGAGACAATCAACCGAATTCCACATGAATCAGAATCGTCAAGACAACCAGCATGGCCATCCAAATGGCAATGGCGATACGTGTCTGCTTCTTCGCCTTTTCGGCCTCCCACCACCTGTTGGGACGAACCCCTTGATAAAGAAACATCGCCACACCTGCAATGTTAACGCAAACGACGTTCGTCGCTAATAGCAACAGAGCGTTCAAGCTTGTCTGGAATTGACCGTCGCCAACAAGAAGACCAAAAACCATTAATGGCGGCAGTAATGCCACCGCTACCATCACACCAATTAAACTTCCCGGAACACCGGAAGTAAAAGAGAGCGCACCCGCAGCACCAGATGCGAGCGCGAGGATAAAGTCTGCGTAACTCACCTGCAAGCGCGAGGCGATTTCCGGATTTGTGATGTCCACCTCAGCAAACCATCCAAGAGCTATCGCAATGATCATGGCAACAACGACCCCCGTAAGGATTGTCTTGAGGGATCGTTTCGCCAATGCGGAATCACCCAGTGTTGCCGCAAGTGCGATTCCCATATTCGGGCCTAGCAGTGGCGCAATCACCATGGCGCCAATGATAATGGCCACGTTGGCACGCAACAGACCAATCGCCGCAACAAAAGCGGACAAAACGACCATCAGAATGAATGTGCGCCCCCCTGAGGAAACGCTGTTGATGTCCTCATATAACTCCTCGCGATAGATCCGTTTCGACTCGCTCTCGCTTTGTTGGACCTCTTCATTTATGTCAGGTTTTTCGGCAACCTCCAAACGAGGAACAACCGCCTCTACCGGGGTGACGATCACGCGAAAGCCTTCATGAAAACCATATCGGTCTTCGATGAAATCCAGTACCGGCTCGGCCAACTCTGCATCGATCAACAGCTTGATTTCATTCCAATTTCTCTCTTCAATTTCGTAATGTTCAATGATACTAAATTTTTCTTTCAGGTCGTCCAGTGGTCCTGAACTTTCTTTAGGAAGGTATATATGTGCGAGTCTCAAAGCCATGTAAACCGTTTACATTCGCCAATGATATCGTGTTGCAGATAGAGCGTATCCACACTTTCCACAAGTTACAGATATCCTCCCAATCCCTTTGCTTCGTCTGGGTTCAACATACAGCTAATACTCGCCGGCAATTGAGATTAGTCGTTAGCGTGCTTCACCAGATGGCCCAGCTCGGGAAAAATCAGCCGTGTGCAGGCCAGTTTGCAGGCATTGAGGCTGCCCGGCATGCAAAATACAACGGTGCTGCCGATGACACCGGCAGTGGCGCGGGACATGATGGCGGCGGAATCAATCTCATCCATGCTGAGTTTGGCAAACAGCGGACCAAATGCGCTCAGTTCTTTCGTAAAGAGCGGGCTGACAGCTTCAATGGTCACATCTTTTTTGGTAATCCCGGTGCCGCCGGTTATAAGAACCACCGCGGGGTTTGATTTCAAAATCTCATCATTCAGGGTGGCGGCAATTTTTGCAGCGTCGTCGGGAATCACCTGATGAAAAACGACGGTATGACCATTTTTTTCAGCCTGTTCACGGATCCATTGACCGCTGGTGTCATTCTCAAGTGCCCGGGTGGTGGACACCGTAATGATGCCCAGGGCAACGGATTGAGGTGCCTCTTTTTTATGGTCGTCTACGCCCATGTTTTTGAAATTGGAGCAATGGAATAGTGGAGTAATGGTTCTTTTCGATGATCAATGTACTCTGTTTAAATGTACATCATTATATATTTTTGGATCAAGAGATATATTATAATATAAGACAGTGATTCAGCAAACCCCTTGATTATACCTTGATTTTGCGCCTCTTTTTTCTTAAGCTGAAATATTGTAGAAATAATTTATGCAACCTGAGTCGGTCATGTCATTTTCTTTCAGGCGCTATGATAAGCGTGTTGCCTGTGGCCTGATATTTGGGATTAGATCAACGCTGTTTCTAAATTCAAAGGGCTGGATGCCGATCATCCCAAATATCAGGCCACCAGGTACCATTTAGGCAATTTGTCAGAATAGCGCCTTTCAGAAAAAAACATGACCTTTTTTGACATTGAAATAACTAAAAATCATGAAGTCGAAGAGCAAATTCCCCTGCACCGGAGTGATATTGTCCGGTGGATTGGCCAACCGTTATGACGGCATTGAAAAAGCTCTGCTACGGGTTGGGGAGGACCGGATCCTGGATCGAATCTATGATATTTATCAGGAGTTGTTTGACGAGATCATTCTGGTCACCAACAATCCCGAGAAATTCTTAGCATGGGACCTGTTGATCGTATCTGATCTTTTTCCGATTCGAAGCTCTCTGACCGGAATTCATGCCGGCCTGTTCTACATGACAAACCCGTATGCCTTTATTTCGGCTTGCGATACGCCCTTTCTGAAAAAAGAAATGGTTGAGACCATCATCGGAAAAATCGAAGCCCACATCGATATTGTGATGCCCGAAACTTCAGCCGGATTTGAGCCGCTTTGCGCGGCTTACTCCAAACGCTGCCTTGCAGCGGCGCAAAATCATTTAGAACAAAAAAAACTAAAAATAATAAAAACCTTTCGCAAAAACCGTATCAAAACCGTTTCCGAGAAAGCGTTACGCAAAATAGATCCCGAATTAGTGTCGTTTTTTAATATTAATACGCCCGAGGATTTAGCGCGTGCAAAGGAGATGATATAGAAGGAAGCCGTATGCAGATCACAAACATGCTGGATCAAATCAAAAAGCATCCTGATTTCGCGAAAGTTGGCATGATCCTATGCCACAACGGTGTGGTGCGGGCTACCGCCCGTGACGGCCGTAAAGTCAAGGGGCTCAAAGTTACCGTGAATCACGAAAAATTAGAGCAAATCATAAGTGAACAGTCACAAAAGCCGGGAATTATTAATATCCAAGTAAACATCGTCGAAAATAAACACCTGACGGTGGGAGACGATATCATGCATTTAATTGTGGCCGGTGATATCCGGGAAAATGTCATCTCTGTCTTAAAGGATACTTTAGACGCGATTAAAATGCAGGTAACCAGCAAAAC
>JASFEV010000120.1:0-12725 GCA_050124655.1 Desulfobacterales bacterium | reverse complement strand
GCAAATATGCATTGTCGTCCAACCCATGATCAAAAGGATTCAATACCGACCCATCAACCTCTGCTCAATCTTTTTTGGAAACCACCGCATGTCCGCCAAACTCGCGGCGCAGGGCCGCCAGCACGCGTTCGGTGAATGGGTCCTGTTGCCGGGAGCGAAAGCGCCGCATCAGCGAAAGGGTGATGACCTCCGCCGGAACGCCGGTATCCACAGCCTGTTGCACTGTCCAGCGGCCTTCGCCGGAGTCCTGTACGTAACCGGTGATGTCAGTCAGCTCGGCATTTTTGCTAAAGGCATCTTCAGCCAGCTCCAGAAGCCACGAGCGAATCACACTGCCCTGGTTCCATAGGTGGGCGATTTTAGCGTAGTCGAATGATTCGGCAAATTCAGAGGCATCCAGGATTTCAAAACCCTCGCCGTAGGCCTGCATGAGGCCATACTCGATGCCGTTATGGATCATCTTCACAAAATGGCCCGCCCCGCTTTTGCCGCAATACAGATAGCCGTCTCTGGGAGCCAGTGTCTTAAATATCGGCTCCAGGTATTTGAAAACCGCCTCATCACCGCCCATCATCATGCAGTAACCGACCTCCAAGCCCCAGACGCCGCCGCTGACACCGACATCCATATACCGGATGTCGGCTTCCTGAAGCGCTTCGTAGTGGCGGCGATCATCTTTATAATAAGAGTTGCCGCCGTCGATGATGATATCTTCCGGGCTCAGCAGTTCTTTTAAGCGGCTGATGGTCTCTTCCACCGGCTTGCCGGCCGGCAGCATGATCCACACAATGCGGGGCCTTGAAAGCAGCTCGACAACCTGTTGCAGCGAGCTGGCCCCGCTGGCGCCTTCCTCGCTGATTTGTTGAACAGCCTCTTCGGACAGATCATAGGCGACGACTTCATGGTTGTCCTGCATCAGCCGTCTGGCCATATTCATCCCCATTTTCCCCAATCCGATCATTGCAAGTTTCATTATGGTGTCTCCGTCAGATGTTTAATTGGCGTGCTGGAGCATTGAAAAAGCATTGAAAGCAAATTTTCGTTATTTTTCAGCCTTACATCACTCCAGCACTCCAATACTCCAGCACTCCAGTGGTGCTTTATTACGCCAACACTCCATTCCTCCATGATTCTAGCCCTTGACATCATTAAGCGACCAATCATAGTGCAAATATTTCACCTTAATGCGGTCTTTCTGGCGGGTTAATTTTTCCTTTAAATCGCCTTCAGCATATTGCAGATAAAATCCCAGCGCATCTTCATTGAAATCTTCTGAAAACCATTTAAAAATGCGGCTGACATACAGGGTGTCGCCTTCCAATCTGTAACTGTTGGCATCATTGATAAATGAGCGGGTTGAATCGTCCATCTGCTGATCCAGGGTGGCGGCCAGATACGGTTCCGGTCTGAGCGGTGGGCAGCTGACGGCCGAGCAGTTGATGGCAAAATGGACGCGCGGATCTTTGTATCGCGGTCTGAGAATATTGTGCTCAAGATGATCCAGCGTAATCACCTCGCCGTTAATGCGCACCCAATCTTTTTGCCAGGGACTTTGCAAAATTGAACCGAAATCCTTGATAGATTTTACACCCGGGTAGCCACTCAAAATGAGCTTAATGGTCCAGGCATTATACGCATTGATATAGTACGCATATTGTTCGTTGCGAGGCAGCTTTTCCGGATCTGTACTTTCAAGCATCTTTAGGTATTGATCCAAGCGGTTTTCTTCCGCTTTAAAGCCGGTATAATCCACACCGCCCGGTTTGATGTATTTAGCAAGCAGTTCGGCCCAAATTTCATGGCTGACAGTTGAAGCTTGGCTCGTTGTCGCCGGCCCCAATGTTCCTACCGTAACAGCTAAAATGACAAAATAAACAAGCCTTAAATAGCGCCGATTCATTTTTTGCTCCTTTCAAACGATGCGAAATTATGTCAAAAACCCGATTGAGCAACGGGTTTTACAGTCAATTTTTGCTTTTGGTCGCATAATTCTTAAAAAAACTTACACCAAAGTAAGGTTTGAATACGTTGAGTCAAGCAAACGTCCGACTGCCGTAAGGGCTCAGAGTGATCGAACTTGAAACACTGGAATAACAGCGTTGATTTCATTTGAAAAAGACTTATGTTTGAGCATCTTAAAGCTATATTACAAAATCTTACTTATTAATGAAGGGAGTTTAAAATGGAGGAACGTAGCGCAGCTGTTACCCTGCATGGCAACCCGCTGACCTTACTCGGTACGGAGCTTAAGGTGGGTGATGCGGTTCCAGATGTTGAAATTCTGGATAACGATTTGAATGCGGTCAAATTGTCATCATTTAAAGGCAAGATCTGCGTCATTTCAGCGGTGCCGTCTTTGGACACGCCGACATGTGATATGGAAACCCGCCGCTTCAACGAAACAGCCGGCCAACTGGGGGATGATGTCGTCATTATAACGGTTAGCACGGATTTGCCGTTTGCCCAGAAGCGTTGGTGCGGCGCTGCCGGTGTCGATAAAGTCGTCACCCTTTCAGATCATCGCGAAGCCGTCTTTGGCAGTGCATTTGGTGTGCTCATCAAAGAATTGCGTCTGCTGGCGCGATCGATTTTTATCGTCGATCGCAATGGCATCATTCAATATATCCAGCATGTCAAGGAATTGTCGGAAGAGCCTAATTATGATGCGGTCATCGAAGCCGTAAAAAAAATAAGCTAAAATCCACACCTTTTTTCTCGCAATTGTTGATCCTCATCTGCTTTGTCATGAATGCTCTCAATGGGCGGCTTTGTCGCTTCAAGCCGCCCCTTTTGATCAGCTCTATTCAGCGATTTTCTGCACGTATCCGCAATGCTTTACTCGGCCGATCCTGCTCTGCAGAGAGACCATTGCAACCCGTTAAATTTGCTGATATAGTTTTTCAGAAATGATCATTTAGCGCTTTATTCCATCTTAATTTCGGCGATATTCGTTTATACCAATATGCCTAAACCGAAAACTGAAGCCGCCGGTATCGAAAATCCGGAATCATGGGTAGATAACTACGGCGATTTTCTTTATCGATTTGCCCTAGCAAGGGTCAAAGATCAATCCATTGCTGAGGATCTGGTCCAGGAGACTTTTTTGGCCGCCTTGCGTGCCCGCGAAAATTTCCAAGGTCAATCAACCGGCAGAACCTGGCTGACTGCCATACTGAAGCATAAAATTGTCGATCACATCCGCAAAAAAATCCGGGAACCGTCTACGGATAAAATTGAAACCCTGACGGATGCATCAGACCCGGATTTTGACGATCGCGGAGAATGGAGCATCCGGCCAGGCAAATGGGTGGTCAATCCGGGAAACTTGTATGAACAAAAGGAATTTTTAGATGTCCTTTATCACTGTCTGGCGGAACTTCCTGAACGTCTGGCTGAAGCGTTTATCAAACGCGAAATGGAGGGTCTCAGTACAGAGAAAATCTGTAAGGAGCTGGGTATCACCGCGACGAATAGCTGGGTTATGCTCTATCGGGCCCGGATGTCTCTGCGGCGCTGTCTTGAAAATAGGTGGCTAAGCGCAGAGACATAAAGGAGTAAAGCTGTGCATTGGATGTACAACTGTAAAGAAGTTTCTGAGATGGTCTCGGAATCCATGGACCGGGCATTGCCTTTTTATCAGCGTGTGCTGATGCGCTTGCACCTTTTGATGTGCAAATATTGTGCAAGATACAGGGAACAATTGGAGACCATCAGAGCTGCCAGTCGTTATGAGCAGCTGCACGGCAAAGAGCTGGATGATTCCCAGGCGCTTTCCAATGATGGCAAGGAACGGCTCAAAGAATTTTTAAAAAATCATCTGACCGACACACACTGACTCCACCCGTCTTGGCATTTGAAATTCGCCGGATTCGAACGAGGCACTTGACAAAACATGCAGCACCTGTAATTTGTAGAATGCTTTTCTCAGATTGAGCGGCTGATACCCAGAGGAGATCGGAGCACCATCCTAAATATGGTATTCATCGCTTAAATTCCCCGCCATTTGCGGGATGATGCCAATTCGTTGAAAAAGGGCTTTGCACAGTGGCCGACACCGTTGATATTCGTTCAATTAAGGATCGGGGCGGCCGGCGTTCTCTGCCGGATCGTCGAAAGTTTACTTCATCCGAGCACTTCCCGGAAAGACGCCATTTGCGTCATCGTCGCAGCGGTTCAGACCGAAGAAGCCTGCAAAGTTCTAAGCTGCGCATGAAAAGAGAGCGCCGTAAGGCCTTCAGAGAAAAATATTCAAATTTCGATATAGCTTCTTAATGGCCTTCCTCCAGAAGGTGTCTTTGTTAATCTTTTATAGCAAAAAGCCCATTTCGCTTACTTTTAGTTGATTAGCGGGTGTGGCTTTTTTGCTTGATACTAATGTTCTGGTTTAACCCCGTCTTTCAGTGATTCGGGCAAATTGCCGTTTCCGCCAATAATACGTTCAATTTCTTGGGTTATGCTTAGGCGGTAAACCAGTTTTTCGAGTGCTTTGGAAGTCTTTTGCAATCGCTTGGCGGTGGTCGTCATTTCCAGAAACAGCTGTTTTTCCTGATAGCTAAAGCCATCGCATGCAGCCGCTAAGAAGGAAACCGATTTTGCCTCCAGCCGATCGTCAAATTCCGCATCGCTGTATTGACCGGTCATGGCATTTATTTGTTTAAGCAGCTCAATACAGGTGCGTGCCAGTTTTTTCATTTCTTTTGAATCTGAACTTTCCTGTGGTTGATCATCAAAAAATTCGACACTTGCTTCTGAATAGGGCTTTTGGTCGTATAGTTCTTTTATGCGAAAACGGCTTTCGCCCTTGGTAATGATATCCAAACGGCCGTCGTCGTAGCGTTTCAGTATTTTTACGATACGGGCGGTACACCCTTTGGATTTGAACTGTTTACCGTCAAAATAAACGATACCAAAGACCCTGTCATGTGCCAGGCACGCTTGGGTCATCTGTTTATAACGATCCTCAAAAATATGAAGCGGCAAAGACATTTGGGGTAACAGAACCAGGCCCAAAGGAAAAATAGGTATAACGGTTTCCGTCTGCATGCACACACTCCGGGAAAACTAATGGTTTTCTAAATAAAACTCAAATCGGTGAATCACTTTTCGATCATCACGCACCCAAGGCTGATCAATCGTTTAAACTGTCCAAACAGTAAGGTAGGTTCAATGCCGCATCAGTCAACATTGAAACGCTCAAATCTTTGCATCACGATGGGTCGATGATCAGCACTGATGGTTTTGTGAGACAATACAGTCAGGGACAGGCGGGGCAACTCAAATGTTACCCGATTTAAAAGTTAAGGCAGAGCCGAAAAAAGCTCTGCCTTTGTTGGGGCTGGGGGCACGTTGTTTTCGCTCGCGGCGCGCTGCTGTTGTTATTTTCGGAAAATGTCGCGACGTTCGATGCAGGTCCCGTCCCAGCAGCCGTTCTTGCTCTGGCTACGTGCAGTTCTGCGTTTTGCCCGCCCGCTTCTGCGGTCAATGCCCGATCGGCGGTCTTGGCCTGATCTTTTTTCAAGACCGGTATAGGTCTGATGATTCTGCCGCCGGTCGATTCCTGATCGAGTTCCGCCTCTATCCTTAATGCTAACCTTTCCCCCTTTTATGCCCAAAGCTCTTTCTCCTCATCATTGAATCTGCAAAAACCAAGCACCATATCGACACACAATTTTTAACACCCAATGCCCGTTGGTTCTTTATGGGAGCAGCTTACCGCAGCAGTCCGCAGTTTAGCGCGGTGTAACTGAACGTCGGGCATTCCTTCAACGCGGTTTTATAGATAGCAAGCTTTATGCCAACCAATAGCTAATCGGGAAGTCAGCCATCATGGGGACTTAGCGCGAGGACGGTTTACGATGGTGTCTTTAAGTGCTAAATCTTATGAAACGGATTCCTGATTAATGTGAATTTTATTTCACATTATTCCCATCACACGGGGCAGCATTCAGTAGGCTTGCACCGAGGTTCTGAAACGATACGTTGCAGAAAGCATACGACAATATGTTAGTCCTTTTTCAAATCTCGTTTCATGGAATTTTACTAAAAGGGCGTAGCTCGGAATTTCAGGAAGAGTCATGACAGCCGGGGACTGGCAAAACGGGGCGGGATAATATCTTCAACGGTTTGATTTGGAAATTAACAATATATTAAAATTAGAAAAAATTATCTTAAAAATAGTAGATAACGTTCAAGGGCAAGGCGAAAACCGATTCAAAAGTGGAGCATACACGTTAGTATTCGAGCATTTTGAATCGGTTTTCAACGCAGCCTTTGAGCTTTAGATGCATTTTTAAGATAATTTTTTAGAGGCCTCTTTCCTGTTTAATCTGCCAATGCAACTGCGCAACGTCCTGCGGGGCCTGATGTTCAATACGGCGGTTGATGGATATCACATTTGCCGGACATTGAACGGCGCAGACACCGCAGCCGATGCACCAGTCCTGATCCACCTGGGGCTTGTCCTCAACCATTTTGACCGCATCCACCGGACAAATGTCGGCGCAGGCCCCGCAACCGATGCATTCGTCCAATTCGGTTTCGCGAATAAAATAGGCCGCCATTAATTGGTCGCGCGGTATTTTGCGACGCCGAATAATGCCGACATTCCAGCAATAGTCTCCGCAACAATTGCAGGTATGCTTTATCTGCCCTTGGGCATTGTCCACCATATGAACCAACCCCTCTTTTTCACTGTCTGCCATAATCTGATGGGCTTCATCTTTGGAAATTTCGCGGGCTAAACCTCTATCAATGACAAATTCCGCCATTTCGTCATATTTAACGCACACTTCAAGGCTGTGGTGGCAATCGGTGCGGCCCAGTATTTTTGCCGACATGCGGCAGGGACAATGGGCTACTGCAATTTTGCTGGCCGCCTCAACGATGGGGCCGATCTGTTCATTCGGCATTACGCCCTGCATGGGGATCTCAATGCTTCTGTTAGCCGGAATGTATCTGAAAGATTTGGTGCGTACACCGCCATAAATCTTTTGGGTGGTTGGTACCGTAAAGTATTTCAATACCAATTTGGCCATGCGTTTGGTGGTATCGTCCTGTTTGCCTTTCCAGAAAAATGTTTGCGGCAGCCCGTAGCCCACTTGCAGCAGTGCATAACCGATAGCGCCATCTGCAGTGGGCGCCGTATATAACATATTGCGTCCGGCCATCGAATCCAGTGCCTGGGTAACTTCCGGCAGGGACAGATCCGAACGCGCTGCGATCGTATCCAGGCTGACGACCTGCAGCGGTTCGAGATCATTGGGTATTGCCAGTGCCACCTGAGCTTCAGTCGGGCTGTACATTTCCCGGAGCAAGTCAAGGAGTTCATCAGTATACGGGTAACCCATGATAAGGCTTTCCAGGTGTTTGGCCAAACGAATGTAAAGATCATCCATGTGTGGGGCTCCTGTTTGTTAGTTGAGAGTGTGTTCGTTTTTGTTAAGGCGACCCATTAGCCTGGCAAGCGTGGATGCTGATGGCTAGCCTGCCACAACGCCACATTTGGCAAGAAACCTTCCACATGTCAAGCAGATAGCCGGTTTTTCTCCTTTCAGATCCGACGGGCTATTTTAATAGAGAGGCGATAAAGCCCGCAATTTGATCGGCCCCGTTGGGTCGCTTGTCGTGGGAACGCGGCATCTGTAAAAGCTTCGCGAGAGAGTCAGTGAATGTTCCATCCTGAAAATCAGATTCTTTTATGGGTGTGCCACACATGTGGTTTTCCACAAAGTCAACCAGGGGTTTCATTTCACGATTTTCAGGTCGGGCAACATATCCGAATGGAACACCCGCCTGGTAAATTTCCGCTATGGTGCTGTAGCCTAACTTGCCGACGACCGCATCAGCGGCATTGATCAAATCGGGGTGAGAATATGCCGAGTTTTCCGGCAGCAGAATCAGGTTGTCGCCAATCGTTTCAGTATCGGCGGCACCCGGTAAGATAAAATGGATATCCGTCTCAAGCCTGAGCTTATCAATAAACCCATAATTTTTGGGTGCCCCACCGGCGGTGATCATGATCACTTTGCCGTTTTTAGGCAATCCCAGCTTCTTTCGAATGTCTTCGGGGGGCGTTTTCGATTTTCGACTGACCGGGGCAGCTGTCAGATCCGTAGCGCCCGGTTCGCAGACAGGCTGGGCTTGTATGTGGTAGGTGGCATCTGCAAAGATCGCCTGCAAATACCGATTAAATTCATTCAGCCCTTTATCGTGGTATCCCTGATAGAGCCAATCCCAGGTAAAATTTTCAATCAAAATCGACGGCACATCTGCTTTTGATGCAATTCGGATGCCCAGCGGAGCGATATCGCAAATCACCAGTTCGCAATTCCACTGGCGCAACTTTTGCGCCATCGTAAACATTTGGGGCCGATCGAAGGGTAAAAATGTTTTAAGCTGTTGAATCGTTGCTTCCAAATCCGCCTGAAAGGGTGTTTTCTGAATCAGGCCGATGTCCGTCAACAGCCGATGATATGTGAAGGCAAAGGAATTGCAGTTGGCAAAGAACCAATCCGGCACGGTGGTAAAAATATCAAAATGAATTGAAGACCCAGTAGCCCTCAACGCTTCCATGATAGCGGCTGCCCGCGCGGCATGACCAAATCCGTGCGGAGAAATAAAAAAAGCAATGCGTCTGGCAGGTTGAGCCAGCTGAGAAACATCCGTCATGGGACTATCGATAGCATGTTAAACGGGATGGGGGCATTTTCCGATTTGTTCGATGTGTCAATAAGCGGTATGCCTGAAAATAACATCAAATTCACAGGCACCGTCAGGCCTTTATTTGATCACGAAGTGAGCGCGCCTGTTTTTGGCCCAGGCATCCTCTGAAGAGCCAGAGGCAATCGGCCGCTCCTCGCCATAACTGATCGTGCTTAAACGGGCGCCGTCAATACCCAGGTCGGTCAGGAAGGCTTTGGAACTAAAAGCACGTCGATCGCCGAGTGCCAGGTTATACTCGTTGGTGCCGCGTTCATCGCAGTGGCCTTCAATTAATACCCGAACTCCGGGATTGTCTCTGAGCCATTCGGCTTTTGCGCGTAGGATCTCCTGAGCTTCGGCGGTTAAGCTGGCACTGTCAAATTCGAAAAGGACGTCCTCATTTTCAAACATTTCCCGGGCGCTTTGCATTCTTTCGCCTTCCGCCCTGAGTTCATCTTCTTTAAGGGATTCTTCCCTGATGGCCGCCTGGCGTTCAAGTTCCCTTTGTCTGGCTTCCTCTTCGGCTTGCCTGCGGGCTTCCTCCTCTGACATTGTGGGTTCAGATGTTAATTCTTTCTTAGCGCACGACGGCGCTAAAAACGCCACGAAAATAACAAGAAAGAAGACCAGAAATGCCCACCTTTTATGATTCATTCTTTCCTCCTTTAGGAATTGGGTTATTGTAAACCAACATATTTTTGACTCCACTTACATATCTCAAAGAACACAGATTGTCAAAATAAGAGCGCGGCGTATAAAATGACAAACACGATCAGAATGATAATGTTTTCACCATAATAACTACGATTATCATTAATGCAAGCCGGATCCGATAGCTTCAAAAACATAAAAAAATGGCGACTCATGGGGATATGAGTCGCCAGATGAGGAGGACATAGAGGTATGCATTAGAAGCATAGATCTGTGGGGTGACTATGTTATAGACTACTACATTGTGGCATGTCAAGCTTTTTTTATTTTTTTTTGTTAATCTGGCCTTTCAATGATGAGTATCAAAACAGGATGGCAGGTGATTTGGTCGCCTTTGCGAGTCGTAAATGATGAATTTCTGCTAAAATTTATCAAAATGATGCATTTTTAAGGGTCCGTCCTGTTTGATCGGTGGTGAATGTCAAAAATCCTTGTATTCGTTGCATAAATCGTTCATATTAAGACCATATTCATCATAGTGGAATATTCCGTTTCTTTTGACCCTGTTCAAAAACCGCATTCGATATAGACAGCGGGCCTTTTGGTTATTAACTTTATAGGTCAAGATGACAACACTTCAAAAAGAAAGAACACCGCTTTACGTTTCTGATGCCAGGATCTGTGCACGTCAAATGGTCAGAGAATCGCTGGAACAGATCTTGGCCGGTACCTATCAAATCCCCTCTTTTGACGAGATGATTTCCATCCTGGACCGTGACTTTGAACATTCTTTTGATGAGTTTATGACCCGCCGCAGAATTATGAAATCGCATCTAACCTGGAGCCAAGAGCAAGTTGATGAGGAATTGGAACGGCAAAAGAGACGCTATGAAAATGAGCTGCGGGTCAATTTGAGAGTCGCTGCGCTAAAAACCATCGAAGAAATCGAGAATTTGGTAAAAAGCTTGAACGATGCCATCACCAAATGGAAAATCGAAAATCTTTAAGTGTCTACCTTAAAATCCCCTTTACATCGTTTCGCCTCCCTTCAATCCCTCGCAATTTTTCAAGGTATACCATTTTCGTCATTGAATGGATCTGTTGAAACATCGACGATATCAACACCGAAAATAACAATATTCCCAAAAAACGATTGTAGGCCGCATTTGCAATTTTCTAAAAAATTCATATCTTTTAAACTTATAAGTAAATGAAAAATGCGGTTCGTCTTCGAAAGGCGACAGGCATTTATAGGAAAACATACAGGCAGCAAGAAGCGCTTTATACTAAATTCCCCTAAATTGAGGCGTTTCGGTTTAAATGAAGCCTTTACCGGCAATCGAATCTAGACATACGAGGAGGCAACCCAATGAAAGCAAAGTTGAAAAAGAAATCGTTTTGTAAATGGAGCAAAAGCGACATAAAAAAGAATATAAAATCTATCTATGACTTAACGGCCAACCCTAAATACGTCTGCCAAAATTGTGCCCGGGTTTCACGGTTAAAAGCCAATGTGTGTAAACCCTATCAGTTCAAAAAAGCAAAGTCCTGAAACGCGTTGCGTTCAACCCAAAGATACTGATCGATGATGCATGGAAATTGAGAGAAAATTTTTAGTTGGAGAACTTCCACCAGGATTGGACACGCTTGCCGGGATCACGATTCGGCAAGGGTATGTCGACATTGACGACAACGATTTTGAGCTAAGACTGCGGCAGAAAGATGATTTGTTTTATCAAACCGTCAAGCAGGGATCGGGTTTGGTTCGGCAGGAATATGAAATTGAGTTGACCCGCGACCAATTTAAATCTCTCTGGCCGTTGACCGAAAATCGCCGCATCAATAAAGTCCGCTATAATCTATCTATCGGTGATGTCATCTGTGAGCTCGATATTTTCGGCGAAGCATTAAAAGGATTGCAGTTGGTTGAAGTGGAGTTTGACACCCTTGAAAAAAGCAGCGCTTTTATACCGCCAGACTGGTTTGGTAATGAGGTTACGGAAGACAGACGCTATAAGAATCGACAATTGGCGCTTTACGGATTACCGCAAACAACTGCTCCTTGATTGAGGATTCGAGGCGTTTTTTCGATTGAGCCGCTCCATGAATCACCACTCTCAAAATCCGCGCAAACATGGGCACAAGAGCTTGAATCATCTTTTAAGCCGCATCGCACCGATTATTCATAATTTGCAGCGCCATTACGCCAACGATCCAAGCAGCGCCCGGTGATACGAGCCTGTGAGCATTTTTTTAACGGACCTACACCTCTGCATGATCCCATCTAAACAATTTGGATCCGTATTCGCTGAAAATCAAAATTTTTCGGGAACAAAGCTGTACTGGGCTATAGAAGCCTGGTCGTCGTACTGCCCTTTCATGCTGCGTTTGCCGAGCTGGACCTTGTCACGGGACAATTTGGTGTATGGAATCAGGCTCAGCAAATGCGCAATGCAGTTGAGCCGTGCCCGTCTTTTGTTATCCGCCCGTACGATGTACCAGGGCGCCCAGCCTGTATGGGTGGCGGCGAGCATGTCGTCGCGCGCACGCGAGTAATCGAACCAGCGTTTGAAAGACTCGACGTCCATGGGGCTGAGTTTCCAGACCTTGCGCGGATCATCGATGCGCGACTGGAAACGGCGCTCCTGCTCCTCCATGCTGATGTCAAACCAGTATTTGATGAGCTGGATGCCGGATTCAACCATCCAGCGTTCAAAGGTTGGTGCCTTATCCAGGAAAGCTTCATACTCATCCTTTGTGCAAAATTTCATGACGCGCTCGACACCGGCGCGGTTATACCAGCTGCGGTCGAACAGCACGATTTCGCCGGCCGCTGGAAGATGACGGATATAGCGCTGGACGTACATCTGGGTTTTTTCGCGGTCGGTTGGCGCGGGTAGCGCCACAACCCGGAAGACGCGGGGGCTGACTCTTTCGGTGATGCGTTTGATGACACCCCCTTTGCCGGCCGCGTCGCGCCCCTCAAAGACGACGACAATCTTAAGCCCCTTTTTTCTGATGTACAATTGCAGCTTGACCAGCTCGGCCTGCAATTCGGCCAGTTCCTCTTCATACGCTTTTTTGGAAAGCTTGGCCTCCTTCTTTTTAGAAGTTTTATTCTTGTTTTTGGTGGTTTTGGATTTTTTCTTTGCCATAGCGGATCCTCCCTGTGTGAGAAAATGGTCTGACATCGTGATTGGACATTTCAAAAACGATCCGTTTGCCAGCATAGCCTGTGGGAGAGGGGAACAAGGGGGGGATTAAGGTAATATCAAAATTCGATTCAGTATCGGACTATTTTTCACTTCTTTTTCTTGGCTTTTCCGCCTTTTTTGGTCTTTTTCTTTTTCGCATCCTTTTTCTTATCTTTCTTT
>JASFEV010000119.1:0-12811 GCA_050124655.1 Desulfobacterales bacterium | reverse complement strand
GTTTGAAATAGGTTTGCACCACGGCAGCGGAACCGGCAGTTCCCGTCACAATGAATTCGGGTTGAGACGGCGTCAGGCGGACCGTCTGGTTACTCCCGTTAGTATGCTCAATCCTGGCCAGCACGTCGGTACGCGTTGCCGCGAGGCCCTCGATGGTGATGGTGCCGTTTTTGAGTCCGCCCTCACAGGTCGCCCGCCAGCGCTCGATATAGGCACCGCCGGCAAAACGCGATAGCGCCTCACTGTTTCGACAGTCCCCGGGAAGGCGAACATAAAGCCCCAAGCGTTGATCGCCCTTGGCCGGAACCTTCCACAAAAGGTTGTAATTTATTGCATCAATTTGTTTGATTTGAAGGTATCCCGGCCGGACTTCATGGGCCTGGACAATGCCAATCGTACCCAAGGTGAGAGCAATTATTACGCCTATATATACCCTGGTTTTCATCATCAGCGCACCGCGAGGATTTTGGCGGTTAAATCAGCCGGTAAGCGAATTTCAACGTCATAGCGCGCACGCAGCGTCTGGTAGAAACGTTCATTCGCCGCTTTGCTGTTCTCGGCGCGCCATTCGCGCTCGAGCACCGAACGGATCTCTGCCATCGCAGGCAGGCCGCCCGGCTCGCGCTCGGTTATGCGGACCAGGTGAAGCCCGTAGCTTGATTCGTAAGGCCCGGACCACCTACCCACAGGCATATTTGCAAGGCCCTTTGCAAACCCCGGTCCGAAAGTATTGGCTACCTCGCGTCGTGTCACATCCTTAAGCTGCGCGGGCAACAGGGTCACATCACCAATCGCCTGGGAATCAGCGGCAAATGCCGGATCCGTGTTTAAACGTTCTAATAATTCAGCAGTAGTACGATTCAAGTTGGTCTTATACTTGTTAGGATTAAGGAATATTTGCTGGAGACTGAAACGATCGGGTCGACGGAACCGGTCCTGGTTGGCGTCAAAATAGGCCAGAAGCTGCGCTTCCGTCGGTGCTTGAACCTCGACAAGGTCTGCGTTGAGAAATTCCATTTTCTGGCGCAATCGGCGACGAATCACGAGATCATCCTCATCAAGGCCCAGGGCCTGGGCCTCGCGGTAGAGGATCTCTTCCTTGACAAAATCTTCGGCCAGAGCCTGCAGCTCCGGCCGGGTCGGCGGCCGCATCCAGGTGCGTTGAAACTGCTCTACCAGTCGTTGCATCTGGGTCTCGTCGACGACGATCCGATCGGCCGGTTTGCTGACAGAATTATTGGCCGCAAAATAAATTACAAATACCCCCGCACCCAGGATCAGAAAATGAAACAGGGGTTCCCGCATAAGCTTGAGGATAATGTGACGCATGATTCCCGCCTCGTTACTGCAAGGTTTTTTAAAATTTTAGGGTGATTGACGCTTCTTCGTGGTACTTAAAATCCATGGAAAGAGATTAATTTAGATAAAGTACCACAGAGTAGGACTCGATCCGGTTGGTGTCAAGGGAATGCGATTGGATTTTGGTAAATAGCGGGAAAAAGTCTGATGGAAAAGATGTTTTCTAATTAAAATTTCCAATTTAAGTAAAGACTAATAAAGTGCATTGACACGTTCTCGTAAGTACCTGAAAGTCTGCCGGCCAGAGGCCCCCGGTTAACGTCCATGTCCAGGTCCCCGCTCCAGAGAAGCGTGTAGCCCGCGCCAAATGCCAAATTTTCAGACCAGTCGTAGCGCGCCCCCAGCCCGAAGCGCCAGGCCTCGCCCAGGGGCAGATCGGGCGTGCGGTCCTCGTCGTCCATCATGGAGCTGTCATAGGAGAAGCCGGCCGTCAAAAGCCAGGGCGGTGCCACCCGGTACTGGGCACCGAAAGCAACATGCCAGGTATCCTTGTAGTTTCGATCAAAGGTGAGATTCGAGGTATCCTCAGAGCTCACGGACACACCGACCTTGCCGAATTGCGACCAGTCCTGCCAGCCCAAATTGCCCATAAGGGCCAGACGGTCGCCGAGCTCATGGTAGGCGCTGAATGTCAGCGCCCGCGGCATGGTAAACTCAACTTCGATCGTGGCGTCCAGCAACCCATTGGCCCTCAGAAGTGCTTCCAATGCAGGGCCCAGATTGTTGAAATCGGGTTTGTCCCTGAACTCCAGATCGCCCTCTGTAAGAAAGGTCAAACCGAAGCGCGTGCCCTCACGCGGCTCCACTAAAACCCCCAGGTTCACCTGGTAGGTCCAGTCGCTATCTTCGATCTCGAGTTTGCCGTCGCCTTCATTCGGACCGATGTTGTTTACGGCCGCTCTTTCGTCAAACACCCCGTATAAGGCCACGACCCCGGCACCGAACGACAGCCAATCCGTCACCCGGTAGGCCACAGCCGGCTGCACACCCACGGCCTGCAATTTGACTTCCTGGACATAATAGCGACCCACCCAGTCGTTTTCGTAGTCCAGTCCCAAACCGAAGTACCCCACCGCGCTGGCGCCGATTTTGAGCCTTGGATTCAAATTATGGGCATAGTACACACCGCCGGCCGGCAGCCAGGTGCTGGCGTCGCCGTCTTTGCCGGAGGTGGTGGTGTTGGAATCCGGGGAAAACTCCACATGCATATAAAGCGGTTGAGCACCGACCAGCAATTCCGATCTTGGCAGCCGCGTCATGCCAGCCGGGTTGGTAAAAACGGTGGCGGCATCCTGGGCCCGGGCCGCCCAGCCGGCGCCGGCCAGACCGACTTCGGGGTTTCCGAGTTCGTACAGATAAAGCCCGCCGGCCTGAGCCTGAGCGGCAATCACGCATGCAAGAATAACTACAGCACCAAAAATTTTGCGCACGTCGTTCATCATCATTCTCCTTTTTGAGGTCAGCTTAAAATGCAATTGGAAGTCGCAATACGCGACAGACATAATGGAACCATTATCCATCAGGCAGCGCTGAAATAATCCGCCTGAATCCACCCTCGATCTGAATGACGATTTTCAGCATTAATTTTGTGTATCAAAAAATCCAAATTAAAGTAAGAACTATTTCAAACCCGGACGCGCTGTAAAATCAATTTGGACATAGCTAAAGGTCTCAGAGTGATATTGTATTTTTTATGTAATTTTATAAAGAATTTAGATGCTATGGTGAATTTGATTTGCTCAGCTAATTGGAACGGGTTTCAGAATTTTTCTCGATAAGTTTCAAAATATCGTGCCCAACACGTTGGCCGGGATGTCGGGCCACCATTTCCTCTGCAATCCCCCTGGCCTGCTGAAATTTATGGCGCTTGAGATAAAAATCGGCGAGCGCGTAGAGATAATCTAAGTTATCCGGTTCCAGTTCCTGTGCTTTGCGCAAAGCTGCTTCCGCCTCCAAATCCTGTTTGAGATACTGCAACAACAATCCGAGGTTGTAGTGCACCCGTGCTCGATGGGGCATACCTGCAGCGGCCTGTTTTAGATGATGCGCTGCTTCCGCATACTTTTTTTCTTCTGCCATCAGCAACCCGAGCGAATAGTGAACTTCAACCATTTCAGGATGGGAAGCGGCGACCTCACGAAGCAATATCTCGGCCTCGCTATTTTTTCCCATTTGATTATAGAGCATGGCAAGGTTGACCTTGGCCGGGTAAAACAAATGATCGATTTTGATGGCGGCCTGATAGTTTTCAACCGCCTTTTGAGGCTGTTCTAATGCGACATAAAGATTGGCCAGATTGTGACGGCCAAAAGCAAAATCAGCCGAATATTCCATGGATTTTTGATATTCGTCAAGAGAAGCCTGAAAGACCGTTTGTTGATGGCTGTTCAAAGCTGGGTTGGAAACTTCAGCCATCCGCCGGGCCGCTTCGATGCGCACGGCAGTTACCGGATCATAAAGCATGGATATGAGGAGTTCAGCCTGACGTTTAGGATCGGAAACAGTTAAGTGATCGACAGCCGTACGCCGAATCAGGGCTTCATCATCCATCAATGCCAGTTCATATGCGCGGCTGGTTTCTTCCCCGGGGTATGCCGCCAGAAGCGAAAGTGCCGTCGAGCGCACAATTACCGGGTAAAGCGGATCCCCGGCCAGCTTAATGAGATCTTTATGCGCATGTCTCGATCTTTTGCGCCCTTCATCAATAATTGCACCGTAATGGGCCTGGCGCCCGGGGCCATACCATTTGGTCATATATTCATTAGACCATTGATCGGTTTTATCAACATGGCAGCGGTTGCACGCATTGGGCGTGCTCATTTTGATACTCAGATCCGGCCGCGGAATCCGGAAGCTATGGTCGGCGCGGTAATCAATGACCATATAAGGTCGTTCCGGCATATGGCACTGGACACACTCGGCGCCGGTGCCCACATCAAACAGAACCTTACCATCCACTGATTTAATGGGTTCCCCATTCTCCCCTTTTTTCTTATGGAAGTGGTGTGCTTTGGTGTCATAAATGCCGGCCCGGTGACACTGCAGGCAAAGTTCGTTGCCCTCTTTGACCTTTTTTATGCTGTGCACATCGTGGCAGTCGCTGCAGCGCACGTTACGGCTGTACATTTTGCTCTGGGTAAAAGAGCCGTAGACGTAAACCTCTTCCAGGATCTGGCCATCGGCAAAATACAGCTCCGGGGTCAGCAGGCTGGGCAGCATGCTGTCCAGGAGATCCGGCTCAGCGTGGGTGTAATCTCCCAGAATCGCACGCCGTGAATGACAGGGGGCACACAGCTCCACCTGTTCGCGCGAATCCATATCTTTGGCAATGACCACCAGATCGTAATCGGCAGTTTGCGGCCGGGCCATATCCGGCAGCTCAGCCCATTCCACATGCCGGGAACCGGGCCCATGGCAGGCCTCGCAACTGACATCGATTTCCGACCAGGTGGTCTGGTAAGCGTCGCTTTGGATGTCGTAATTCTTTTTGAGGTTGGTGGAATGGCACTCGGCGCACATGCCGTTCCAGTTCTGACCGGCATTGGTCCAGTACAGCCAATCACTGGGATCGATGGGCGCATCCGGATACAGGTGATACCACCTTTTTTCTTTGACGTCCCAGGCAATGGGCAGGCACTGCAACCGGCCACCGGGAAAAGGCACCAGATATTGTTGTAGAGGGTACCAACCAAATGTATGGGTGATTTCAAAGTCGCTCATTTTGCCATCGGGGCCCTGAGTGTGAACGAAAAATTGATTATCTTGGCGATAAAAACGGCTGGCAACACCGTGAAATTCGACAACGCTATTGTTAAAATCACCCAGCACGGTCGTGTTATCGGCAACCTCCATGGCGCGGTCGTGGTGGGAATTTTGCCATTTGTCATATTCGGCCCTGTGGCAATCCATGCATTTTTGGCTGCCAACAAATGTGGCAACCGGCCGGGACGCAGTGGAACGAAGGAAGTGTTTTTCCTTCAGCAGGTAAGCCGGAATGGATAGGATGATAACGAGCGTGGCAATGAGTCCGGTTATTTTCCAGCGAGTCATATTCATGTTAGTCAGGATTTTTTCTTAGGATACACCACCTGTTCAACGCGAAATGAGCTGCGCTTGATCGGTTTGCGGGTATCCACCTCTATTATCTGGTTTTCTATCGTTATCGGATAGATGTCCAGCGCCCGGGGTGCCGGTGCATCGATGACATTGCCGGTAATATCGAAAGCCGAACCGTGACAGGGACAGGCAAATTTCATTTCTTTTTCAATCCAGGGTATCGTACAGCCCAGGTGGGTGCATGTGCGCGACAACGCTAAAAATCCGCCGTCTTGCAGCCGTGCCAGATAAAATTTTCCACGCACAAACGCGGTGACCGAGTTGGGTTCAAATCTTGCGACTGCGCCTGCAATGATGATTGAATCGTTGTCTTCTCCTCGGACTTCCGATTTACGCGGTTTTAGAAAAGCAAATGCCACAGCAACGAATTCAGCCAGGGCAACACCACCCAAAATTAGCCAGAGGATATTGAAAAAGGATCTTCTGGTTGGCCCGGTTTCTGATTTATTTTCTCTTGTTTTCGTCGGCATAATTATCTTTTGTTATAGTTAAAATTCCTGTTAAACTTGTTATTCTGTCCCATTTTTTTCTTGATTCTGACTTCTGACTTCTGTCATCTGACCTCTTACTCCTGAATTACGGCCACATCAGCGCCATTCTCTCCCCTCTAAACCAAATTCCCACAATCGTCAAAATGATAAAGGCGACCACCACTAGGACGAAAACGGCTTGAATCGATTCGTTATTCGTCGCTTCGTATTTTTTCTTCATCAGCCAATAAAACGTTATGATACCCGCCAGAACAAATAATGCCGGCAAAATTCCATTACTGACAACCAAAGACAGGCCCGGCATCCAGGCGGCAAAGTCGATTAGAAATTCATCGGCAATAATTCCTATCGGCGCAATAATAGCAGCTGTCAAGGCCGCCACAGCCGTCATACGCCGACCCCGGTGAGATGCGAACCACACCCCGGCAGTGTCTGTCTGATAATTTAAATAGGGAATGCTAACCAGGGCAATCAACATAAAAGCCGGTATGATAAACAACGCAAACAAAGGGTGAAAGTGCAGTAACAGCTCCTGGATGCCAGCAAAGTACCAGGGCGCTTTGGTCGGGTTGGGGCTCAGCCCGGGATTAGCCTTGGCTTCCAGAGGAGCATTAAAAACAATCGAAATCGTCATGATGACGGCGATTAATACTAAAGCAACGACGATCTCTCTTAAAATCAAGTTTGGAATGGTTGGTACCTTCTCATCCACTCTGCCTTCGTCTTCATCGGGTCTGCGGGGAAATACCAGGCCGCCGGCTTTACGCACCCGCCAAAAGTGCCATGGCATCAAAATAAAAAGACAGGCGGGAATGATGGCCGTGTGGATGGCAAAGAAAGTGGATAACGTGGCCGGTCCAATATTGCTGCCGCCTCGAATCATACCTTGCAGCCATAAGCCAATGCCGGGCACATATTCCAACATCCCCGTGCAAATCGTAATGGCCCAATAGGCAAGCTGATCCCAGGGCAGCAGGTACCCGGTAATATTTGAAGTTAATACTGTCAGAAACATTATCAGGCCGATGATCCAGTTAAACTGCCGCGGTGGATGAAATGCGCCGGTAAAAAATACCCGTAGAAGATGTAAAAAAACGATAATTAATAGGACGTTGCCGCTCCAGTGGTGAACATTGCGGATGAGCTGGCCAAAGAGCACTTCATTTTGCAGATGAATAATAGACTCGTAGGCGCGGTCGGGAACCGGCTGATAAACGAATTTCAACATCAATCCCGTTGCAAACAGCATGCACACCAGCACCACAGCCATGCCGCCAAGACCCCAGGTCAGCGTGAATCGCAGGGTGCGCTCATGAACGCTTCGGGGACGAAAATGAAGTATCAGGCTGTTGAAAAAGTTTCGATAGCGCTCTCGATACGCTGATCTCTGCAGCGTGCCGGGAAAAATGGAATAGCGGATACGCTGGAAAAGGTTGAGCTGATCTGGCATGGCATTTTTTTCTTGCATATAAAACACGTTATAAAAATCCGTCAAATAATTAAATATAGATGCAATTCATAGCGCGGAGACATTTAACTGTCAAAAAATAAGATATCAGCCCTGTTCGTCTATAAAGCCAGGTGGCGCTTTGAATCCACCAACGAGTTCAGACAAGCCTTTAGCGAAGTCAATGGTGGTGCGATCCTCATATCTGGCACCGATAATCTGGACACCGACCGGAAGGCCGGATTTGCGTAATTTCTCCACGGTTTGTTTAAGTATCGACAAAACATCCGCATCAATTTCAGCTGTTGGAGCGGTATCTGTCAGCCACACCGCAACGCGATAATCACTGAATTGTTTCTTGCGCGGCGCTAAAAGTTCAGGTTCGAATACATCCTTTACCGTCATCGGCAGACCGTGCAGAAGTCCCCAGTCTTGGCCCTCAGCCAGCGCTTTGTCCGCTTCCGCTGCGCGCGCCCGGGCTGCCTCTACATCGAGCGCTACAACCGCATTGATGCGGTCATTGTTGCGCTGTATCTTTTCCAGGTAGCGGTTGAGAAGATCGAGAGAGGTAATCTCGCCGCGCCGAATAGCGTTTGTCAACTCGGTAGCGGATTTGAATAGGAGTGGATCATTTTTGGGTGGAGGTCGGGTGCTGGAGTCCTGCTTCTCACAACAAAAAAGCGCAAGCGTGAGCACAATGACTGCGCTGAGCTGAAGAACCTTCCTGCAAAGTGCCATGGTTTGTCCCCCCCCCGTTTTTCGGGTCAAACATGGGAGCTGATGGTCTTTAATTTCAATGGTAGGAATAATAGTCGTATCTAAATCAAAAGCGCATCATCTTGTTGCGCTGGAGTCTTTTACGGGCTTCTTCTTCCTGCTTATGGTATGCCTTTATGATGCCCTGCCCGACCTGATTTGCCACCGCCGATACGATGATCTCATCCTGAGTGCTGAAAGGGCCCGAATCAAAGGCCTTTTCAAGCATGATAAAGCCTAAAATGTTTTCCGCCTCGCGGATTGCCACGCATAAAACCGTGAATTCATCAAGCTGATGGACCGGATTTTGGTCGGTGTGCTTTTTTATTATGTTGAGTGCTGAATCAACATCAAGACGCATCAGATTGGCCTGGCAGGCGATGTCATAGATTTCCGTAAAAGGATTAAAGATAAGGATCAGTCCACCGGTCGAACCGTTTATGTCGCATAAAAGCCGATCCAATATTTTTTGAGTCATTTCAAATAGGCTGTCATTTTCACCCACGATTTTGCCGGTTTCGAATACAGTGGTTAAATATTCTGATGTCAGTCTTAGCCGCCTGGACATCTCACTGATACTGGAATAAAGGAATTGAACCCCGGGTTTCGGATGATCAAATATGAACTTGCGGAAGTCCTGATGATCCAAAAGATATAAGGTCAGATCCGTTCTGGCAATTGCATCGGCACTGCGCTTTGCCTTTTCAAAAAGGGCCATCTCACCGAAAATACTTCCCTTAGTGAAGAAAGAGAGCGTTTTATCTTTTTTCCTGATCTCCACCTGCCCTTTTTCAATGATATACATCGCCGTGCCCTCGTCCCCCTCTTTGAAAATCAGGTCTCCCTCATTATAGGTTTCGATTTTCACAAATGAAGAAAGGGCCTCCAGCAAATCTTCACTGAATGCTGAGAATATCTCAAGGCTTTTCAGCGTTTTCATCATTGTCTTGCTCCTTGTGCAATTGATTTGAACAATTTGATATTGTTGGCTTTTCCAAGCGCCGCTTCAAATGTGACCGTTCCCTTTCGCACAAGACCCGCCAGATCCTTATCCAGGCTTTTCATCCCAAATTGTGCCCCCATCTCTATCGCGTTATAAATCTGATGTGTTTTGCCCTCCCTGATCAAATTGGCGACCGCAGAATTGACGATCATCACCTCCCGGGCCGCAATTCTTCCCTTGCCGTCTGCCAGCGGCAACAGCTGCTGGCATATGACAGCTCTGAGGGAAACGGAAAGCTGGGTTCTGACCTGCTGTTGTTGATAGGGAGGGAAAACATCAATAATCCGATCAACCGTTTGGGCTGCATCTGTGGTGTGCAGTGTAGCAAAAACGAGATGCCCTGTTTCAGCCAATGTCAATGCCGTTGCTATGGTTTCGAGATCCCGCATTTCGCCTATCAGAATGATATCCGGATCCTGCCTGAGTGCCCGCTTGAGAGAATCTTTAAAACTATTTGAATGGCTGCCAATTTCTCTTTGGGTAACGACACAGTTCAGTTTCGGATAAACATATTCGATTGGGTCCTCGATGGTTAAGATGTGCTCTTTGCGGTCCCGGTTGATAATATTGATCATACATGCCAGCGTTGTCGATTTGCCGCTGCCGGTAGGTCCTGTGACCAGGATCATTCCGCGGGAGGTTTTGGTCAGACGAAATAAATTTTCATCGAGTCCGATTTCTTCGGCATCGGGTATGTCTGCCGGGATCACACGCAAAACAGCGCCGATGCCATCTTTTTGCTCCAAAACATTCAGTCTGAAACGGCCGATACCTTCTTCGGACAGGGATGTATCGAGCTCGTTTTCACGCTTGAATTTTTCGATCTTTTTTTCTGACAGGACACCAAAGATTATCTTTCGCGTGTCTTCTTTGGTCAAAGGCGGAGCATCTAAACTCTGCATTACACCATTTATTCTCAGAAAAGGCGGTCGGCCGGGCACAAGGTGGATATCCGATGCGCCATATTTCACGGCTGTCCGCAGTACTTCAAGTATATTCATAATGAATCTCCAAATCTATTTGTGGTCAGGGCCCTCCGAAACGGGCACGCTTATAGAATAACCGCATCGTGTTTTCATCGACCGGTCTTGCACTCACCAGATCTCCCTGCTGATGGATTACATACCCAAATAGCAGCTGATTATCGAGACTCCGGATCTCTCGAACTCTGGTCGCGGCATAATCAGACCACATCGGGCTGATGTTGCCTTGACCCGTCGTGTTGGCTTTGACGATATTGTTCCAGGTTTGCTCATCTTTCACTGTGGTCCAGTCACTGGCGACCAATATTTTGCGATCGTCATTTTTGGGATCAAATTAGCTTTTTTAGAAGCAGCAATTGCTCATTTTACCCGATGACCGAAAAACTGGAATCCGTGTTGATTTCGCGATTGCGGCTGAAAAATCCCACGTTCAGATGGCGCCGCATATATTTCATATAAAACTGAAAAGGATCCACATCGTGATCATGCCCTTTTTCGCAGGCATCAATCAGTTCAGCCATCATGGCACCTGCAACCGGGGCGTTTTTATACTGATTGCCACTGGTGCCAATGGCCATATAGAAACCGGGGAGGTCGGATTTATCGTAAATGGGAAGCCAGTCATCGCTGCAATCATAAAGATCAACCACGCCCTGATACTGGTTGGGAATGGCCAGATCCTTAACCCGCATGCCTTCGCGCATGACCATACATTTGTACTGGTCGGTAAAATTGGTGTCGTAATTATCCGGATCGTCCACCCACAGTCGCGGATCACATTCCGGATCTTCGCTGCCGATCAGAAAATTATTCCCCACCTCCGGACGCGAGTAGCAACCAATGTCTCCATCTGATGTGATGACACCATCCCTTTCCCAATTGATGCCTTCCGGAGCCGGTACATGCGCCACTTCCTGCTTCATCGGCCGCGTTTTGATCTTCATCGAATCTTCGACACCGGCCATCTGATTAATCAAATAAGAATGCGGTCCGGCAACATTCACGACAACCGGTGCTTCAATTTCGCTGCCATCATTCAGTTTGACACCAGCTGTAAGCCTTTGTTTCTGCAATATGTCAGTAACTTCCACGTTGTAAAGAAAGTCAGCCCCTTTGGCCTGGGCGGCTACCATAACGTTATGGGTCGAAAGCTTAGGATCCGAGATATAACCGGACTCAGGGATCCAGAGGGCGCCGGGGATCATTTTTGCGGTGGGTTCACCAAATTGGGGGTCATCGACCCATTTTTGAGGAAAGTAACTGGCCAGATTGACATTTGGCAGGTAGCGCTCAATCTCCTCGGGCTGCAGGTCTAGATACCCCACGCCGAATTCATCCAGGGCCGCTTTTACCCGGCTGAGATTCTTGTTAATCGGGGTCTTGAACACCAGCGCCCCGGTATTGCGATATGTGGCCATGCCGTCGGGATCCCTGACCTCGAGGTATTTGGGCCAATCCAGCCAATAGAAATAGCCTTCTCTTGCCAGCGCCACCCCTTCCGTTGTGGAGTAGTGAAAACGGATAATGGCGCAGGAGCCGGCCGTGGAGCCCATACCGGCGTCAGTGAGTTTGTCGACATTCAGCGTTTTATAACCCAGTTTGGTCAGCTCAAAAGCGATGCAACAACCGATAACACCTGAACCGATAATGACTGCATCATATTTGTTTTTCATCAAACGTCTCCTTCATATTCGAATCTTAATCCCAAAATTAGAAAACAACTCTATCCGGAAATTTTAATTAAATCCTCAATATCAAAGACGCGTGTGGCTTTCAAGAGAGCGCTTATTTATTTGCCTTGACGGCGGTCAGAGTGCGGTGTATCCCACCAACCGATCACGGTTCCATAACGTGGCCACTGGAGCCCTTCTCGTTGTTCAATCTCCCGGATCCAATCGCCCAAAGCCGACGCATGATGAATCACAAGGGGCGTGCTGTGAGGCGGCAGGATGTCGTTTTGCAGTCCATAAAGGTGGATGGTTTTTTGAATTTCAGCTGCGGTTTCTTCAGTATCCCAGGCAGTGGGGTGGATGAATCCGTGATTGGCCCCTTCTCTGCTGGAATATGCGAGCATCTCTCCGAATTCCGCTTTGAGATCCCGCATCAGTCTTACGGCCTGCAAATTATCGGCAACACTTAATCCTTTGTTCAGGTTTCGCAGAATGCGGTCATCAAACGACTCAAACCCAATTGAACCCAACAATACAAAAATGCCGCGCTGTGCGGTAATGCTCAGCACGGATTTTAAATGCCGAATCCCGGAAATAAGCCCATCGGCTCTTAAGGTGAGATTGATCTGGGACAGTTCGATATTGCGTGACTCGATCGCTTCGCATAAATCGAGCAGAATCGGCAGCGGATATTCATTGATGAGTTCAAAGGGAATCTTCCTGCCATCCGGGGTTTGCGGCAAACAGTGGATTTGCCGGATCACTGTTTCGGTGTCCAAGGTGCCGTGAAATCCTTTGTCCACCGCCACATCGCAGAATGAGCAGCCTCGCAGGCGAAGTTGGATTGTTTTTGCCTGCCCGGCGCTGACAGAAGTCGGATAATCAATAATGGATTCTGCAACACGGACTGCGTGGGGGCAGCCGATGTGCTGCAATACCTGGCCCATTGTTATCTTTAGGGGTGCCAGCCCATCTTTTGATAGTAT
>JASFEV010000118.1:0-12890 GCA_050124655.1 Desulfobacterales bacterium | reverse complement strand
GGGAAGCATGGCCAATTGCTCACCCCCACCTTGGTCCTCCCCCGTCAAGGGGGAGGAAAACTAATGATGCCCCGCGGCTTGCCGCGGGGAGCTTCACTTCTCATATGATTTGAGTTTTTATTTGCTGGCTGGCAGACCGAGATCATAGATCTCAAAATCGGCTGGCCCTTCCTGTAGATTCTTCAGTTGATTTTCTTTGCCGGAGCGCTCATCACTTTCCTGCCACCGAATCCAGTCGTCAATGCGCTGCCAGGTTGAGACCACCATTAGGTTACATGAATCGTAGTGGTTTACCAGGGTTTCACCGGAGATATATCCCGGTTGCTTGAGTGCGTGGCTGCGAACCTCATTCAGCAATTCCAAGGCGGCCTCGGTTTTGCCTTTTTTGACATATCTTTTGATAAATACTTTAACTGCCATGTTGCCCTCCATTAAAGGTTGATAAGATCATTCTTGTGTTCAGTTGAACCGGTGACAGCGTATAATCAAAAGTTGTGCTGTCTTCTGAATATGCGCGGGAAAGTACTGCGGATGATGTCCGCCGCCGACGGTTATTTCCTATCTTTATAAGTATGGTATATATTAATTTGATTAAATCAAACAGATCTTGTAAAAGAATGCTGAAGACAATGGGGACATATCTGTGTGTGCAACTCATTCAGCCGACGGAATTGAATGCTGCCCTGCTGGCCTCTTTCCGCGAAAAGGATAATACATGATATACAGCTTGCTCGATACGGACTTCTATAAACTAACCATGATGCAGGTCGTATTGCACCAATATGCCAGTGCCTGGGTGCGTTACGCATTTAAATGGAGAAATTGGGATAAAATGCATTTAACCGTATCGCTGCAGGACTTCAAGCGTCAAGTGGATGCCGAAATCGATCACCTGTGTGAATTACGCTTTACCGATGCCGAAATCGATCACCTGTCCGGCATCCGGTTTTTCAAACCAGACTTTATCGAATATCTGAGGCTGTTTCAACTGAATCGAAAATACATCCAGACGTCTGCTGAAAACGACCGCTTGAAAATCAACATCGAAGGGCCTTGGTTAAATACCATTTTGTATGAGATACCCGTTCTGGCCATCATCAGCGAACTATACTCCAGTTTGCACGGCGTCGATGACAAAACCTGGCAAAAAGAAGGCCGCCGGCGATTGAAAGATAAAGTCAGATTTTTGGCTGAAGCGACTGTTGCCGAACAGCGTTTCAAATTTGCTGAATTCGGCACCCGCAGACGCGCCTCGTATGCCTGGCAGCAAGAAGTCCTGCGCTACCTTGTCGACAAATGTGAGGATCGTCTGGTGGGCACCAGCAACCCCCATTTGGCCATGAAGCTTGGAATCAGACCGATTGGTACCATGGCCCATGAATTTTTACAGGCTCATCAGCAACTGGGCCCCCGTTTGGTGGACAGCCAAAAAGTTGCCCTGCAGTGCTGGGCGGACGAATATCGCGGTGAGCTGGGCATCGCCCTTTCCGATACCATGGGCTTTGACAAATTTTTAAAAGACTTTGACCGTTTTTTTGCGCTACTTTTTAATGGTTGCCGCCAGGATTCCGGCGATCCCTATGAATGGACCGAAAAGCTCATCGCCCACTATCAAAAAATGCGAATTGATCCAAAAACCAAAGCCGCTATTTACAGTGATGGTCTGACGCTTAAAACCGCTGTGGACATTTTTAGCCGTTTCCACAATCAGATTGAAACCTCTTTTGGTATCGGCACCCATCTGACAAATGACTGCGGCTTTGTGGCGCCCCAGGTGGTGATTAAAATGGTGGAGTGCAATCACAAACCGGTTGCCAAAATCAGCGATAGCCAGGATAAGGGTATGTGTGAAGATGAGGAGTTTTTAGATTATTTGAATTATGTCATCAGAGAAGACATTAACACTGAATACTGACCGATTAAATCCAATCTTCAGGCCCTGATGTCTCTGATTTAAATTATTGATTGCCATACCCCCAGGTGGTTACCTTGCCTTTGACCCCATCGATTTCAAGCGTGCCGCTACCGGCTTCTTTGATGAGCACATCGCGGGTTACATTCATAATCTCGATGCCACCGGATCCATCCCGTATTGTTAGATTGCCGTCAATATCCTTTATGGTCATCGGCCCGGAGCTGTCGACCAGGCGGACATTACCCCTGATCCGTTCAACCTGAATACTGCCGGAGCCATCTTTAACTTCAAGATTGCCCCTGATGTCGTCGATGTGAATTTTACCGGAGCCATCTTCAACCGCCACCCTTCCTTGAATATCTCTGATCCTTATTGTACCGGAGCCATCTGCGATGTCCAGATCTGCATCCAAATCACTGACATCGAGCCAACCGGATCCATCCTCTATTTGCACACATAGCGTTTTAGGGACATGAACGGTTAGATCAATTTTCGCATCCGCTTGCATTCGGTTTTGATCCTTAAAAACGCTTTCTAAAACAGCTTTGCGCGGCCCTTTTTTAAGGGACAACTGGATGTGACGTTGCATAAATTCAGTTAGCTTGTTTGCTGGGATACCGCTAATTTTTATGACTGCCGTGACATTAATATGGTCGGATCCGTCAACCCCATATACTTCGAGAGAGCCGGCTTCACATGTTATTTGCAGGACCTCCACACCGATAATGGGCAGTTTCAGCTGTTGCGTATGTTCAACAGGGTGGGCAAATGCCGCCAATGGTAACAGAATAATGATCAAGAAGACGTTAATTCGCATCTTGGCCCTCCTATACAAGCTTGAGTACTTGCAGCAACCGATCAACGACGATGGTGGCTCATTTTCACTTACCCTGTGACAAATAGCAATAATTTTTGTATGTAAAATTGGGCTTGTTCTTGTGGACGTGGAAAATTCGAATGACGGATGTGAACGCAATGACCCATGATAAACTCGATGCTAGAGCGGCTGTGATCTTAACGGTGCTGTGTTTAATCTGGGGCTTGAATGCCGTTGCGATGAAATATGCTACCGAAGGCATTGCGCCCATTTTTTGTGCCGGTCTTCGATCCCTCATCGCCACCATCTGTTTGATATTCTGGATGGCCGGTCGGCGAATACCCCTTTTTGCCGGCCATATTAAAGACGGCATGCTTATCGGGCTTTTGTTTGGCGCTGAGTTCGGGCTTCTGTACATGGCCATTCGGTATACAACTGCCTCATCGGCCTGGATTCTGCTCTACACCTCGCCGTTTTTCCATGCTTTGGGGGCTCACTTTTTTCTGACCGGCGACCGTTTGTCGATTGCCAAAGCAGTCGGTATGATGTTGTCTTTTGCCGGCATTTTAGTCCTGCTGAGTCAGCACCTGGGTCTGCCTTCGGTCAATCAATTTGCCGGGGACATGTTGGCGCTTTTTGCCGCCATACTCTGGGCGTTGACGACGGTAGTGATCAAGCGCCGGCTGGTTGCAGCTGTGTCACCGTATCACACGCTTTTTTACCAGACCCTGTTTTCGATTCCCATTCTGTTTCTATTCAGTTTTTTATACCAGGAAACGCCGATTCGGTACCTTGACGGGCTCATATGGGTTTCGCTGGCTTACCAGGGCATTCTGGTTGCGTTTGTCAGCTACCTGGTATGGTTTTTTTTAGTTCACAGCTATCCGGTCAGCCAGCTGTCGGCCTTTACTTTTTTGACACCGGTGTTTGCAACTCTTGCCGGGGTTCTGTTGCTCGGCGAACCGTTGACCCTGCGCTTAATCAGCAGCCTGGCCCTGGTCAGTATCGGAATTTATATTGTCAACCGTAGGTAAACAGCGGTGCTAAAAGATCTTAAAATGCACACACCCAACAAAGAGATACGGGTTTTAACCGGCTCAACGGCTATTGTACTGGTTGCGCCCCACGGGCTTGCCGAAAACGATGAAAACACCGACCGTGATGAGGTATTATGACATAGCTGCGAATGCGGGAATCCATTTTCTCTAAGGGGTGCTACATCAAAATACCGAGACCTAATAAGCAAGAATTTCTCATCAATTTTCCTACTCGTGAAGGGTTTTGTACGATTTTGAGGCTTCCATAGGCAAGGCATTTAAGGTTGAGACTATAGTGAACTATGTCTCAATCTTAATAACGCAGGCTATGGGAGCCTCAGAATCGCCCGCAGGGTGAAAATTAATGAGATAAAATGATTTAAATCCTTTTCCGCTGAGATGTAGCGTATTTTAAGCTGCAAATTTGTTTAGTTTGCTGTAGCTAAAATTGGATTTATTTTCTCATTAATTTTCATACAAAACAAAAAAACTGGGGCGAGTCCAAAGAACCCGCCCCAGATTCCAAAGTTATTAAAAGAAGGTGACATAGCGTGTCTCCCGAAACACGCTTGCATATATATCGGCAATTTTTTAATAAAACTTTAGCACTTTTTTAATGGATCCTTAGCCTTAGATCGATTCCAGGGCCTGCTTCAAATCGGCGATTAAATCAGCCGGATCTTCAATTCCCACCGAATAGCGCACCAGATTTTCGGGGATTCCCATTGCCGCTCTTTCCTGGGAATTTAATTCTACATGACTGGTGGTTGCCGGCGGTCCGACGATGGTTTCTACCGAACCCAGGTTTGCGGCCCGATGGGCGTATTGCAAGCGCGGCAAAAATTGTTTTACGAATTTATATCCACCCTTTACCGAAAATGCGAGCATTCCGCCGAAACCCTTCATCTGTTGCCGGGCGATGGCATGCTGTGGGTGTGAATCCAGACCGGGGTAAAAAACCTGTTCTACAGCCGCATGAGATTGCAGGTATTGCGCAATCTGGATTGCGCTGCGATTCTGACGCTCGATGCGAAGCGCTAAGGTTTTCATACCGCGCAGCAGCAGATATGCGGCCATGGGGTCCAGGGCGGCGCCGTTGATTTCTCGGAAATGAAAGATGCGATGGATATGATCCTGCGGCCCGCAGACCGCTCCGCCCAACGCATCGGCATGCCCCCCCAGATACTTAGTGGCACTGTGTATTACCAGATCGGCGCCCAACTCCAGGGGTTTTTGGTTGACGGGAGTGGCAAAGGTATTGTCGACCACCACCAGGGCACCCATCTGGTGGGCGGCCGCCGCCAGCCGGGCAATATCGACAATTTTCATGGTCGGATTTGTCGGGCTCTCCAGGTAAAGCACCTGGCAGCCTTCCAAAACAGCTGCTTCGATGGCCTCTTGATCGATTGTATCACATAAGCTCACCGTGATGTTGAAACGGGGTAAAAATTCCTGAAAAATTCGATTGGTTCCACCGTAGCTGTCTTTAATTGAGACAATGCGATCGCCGGGAGCCAGCAGGGTGAACAACGTGTTGGAAATGGCAGCCATACCGCTGGCAAAAGAAGTGGCGGCCTGGGCTTGCTCTAAACGACAGATTTTTTCTTCAAAGGCGCGCACCGTTGGATTACTGTTGCGACTGTAAATGTGACCGCTGATTTCTCCGCGGCCGACCTTTGCCCAGTGCTCCAGATCCGTATAGCCGAACGAAACACTGTGAACCACCGGCACCTGGGTCGCATTTTCCCATAGCGGTCCGTCTTCGCCGGCCCAGACAGCCAGGGTGGCATCTTTGGCATTGCCATGATCGTTCATTGCGATAGTCCTCCTTGAAGGGCTTTAGATTAAAGGATTATGGTGCAATTTGAAGTAAAACTTTCAGCACTCCGGGGGCGGCTGCGTCTTGAAAGGCCGCCAATGCATGATTGAGGGAATAGCGTCTAGCGATTAACGATGAGGGATTAACCCGTTTTTTTTCGAGTTGAGCCAGCGCTGCCGGTATCGGCCCGCAGCGCGACCCCACCAGTGTGATCTCATCGACCACCAATGAAGAAAAATGAAGCGGCCATTTTTCCCCGTTCCCATCCTTATAAGTGCTCTTAAGGACAATGGTTCCCCGGGGCCGGATTGCCTGACAAGCCATTGCCAACCCACGAGCCGAACCGGTGGCTTCGATGACGATTTCAAAGGCGCGTTGACGGATGTCACTTTCTGGGATCCAGGCAATTTGGTGCGCGCTCAGAAGCGCTTGCTGGCTCTCGTAGCGGGCCACCACTGTCAATTGACCGGCCACCGTTACCAGGGTCTGGGCAATCAACTGTCCCAGTCGACCGGCACCAATTACCAGCACGCGGTCCGCGTTCCCGATTTGAACCTGTTGCTGAATTTGCAGCGCAGCTGCCAACGGCTCCGCAAATACGGCCGCATCATCGGAAACCGTCGATGGGACCGGCACCAAATTCTGCAGCGGCAAACACAGATAATCGGCAAAGGCTCCGTCATGATTTTTGATTCCCAGTACCCGGCGATCCTTACAATGGTGCTGACGGGCTGCCAGACAATCGGGGCACTTACCGCAGGCGACGTTAATATCGCCGACAACCCGTTGCCCGATGCGTTGCGGCGCGCCGGGAGCCTGAACGATTTCACCGACAAATTCATGGCCTGGGATGCCCTTGAACGGATAATACCCTTTTACCAGCTCAAGGTCGGTACCGCATATGCCGGCCAATCGAACTTTGACAAGGGCCTCACCCTCGAACATTTCTGGTTCCGGAACATCATCACGAAAGCTCAGAACCTGATTTTCCAGCCAAACCGCACGCATCCTACGATCCCTTAATTTATATGGGTCTCAGGTTTCAGGTGTCCCGCCTTTCCATACTCCGTAGTCCCGCCCAGGCGGGACGGAGGACGGGCGCTTGAATAGCTTCCGTCTTCACTCTATCGAGCTACGCCGGGACAAGCCGGCGCGGCAAGCAGGTGTCAGGGCGGGAATTAAAAGCGCAATCATATTCATAGATGAATCCGCAAATTTTGACAATCAAATCTGTTTTTTATATGTTTTTTTGAAATTTAATTTTCAGATCAGCTGATGTTATGGCTTTAATTGGCTTGAGCGGTCATGACATTATAGCGGTCTTTAACCAAGCACCTGTTAATCCGGCTATCAAGATTGCCAAAAGAGCAACAGAAAATGCTGATTTTTGATTTTGACGGGGTCCTGATCGATTCACTCGATGAAGTGATCTTAACCGTTTATAATACGGCTGTTGGCCAGCAGATGACCTCTCTGGCAGATTTACCCCCAGCGCTGGTCGGATTGTTTCGGCGCAATCGTTTTCATGTGCAACCGATTGGCGACGGTATCCTGTTGATGAACTGGTGCCTGCGCCATTTTCGTGGTGAGTCTGAAAAAATTTTAGAACCCCGGGAATACGAGGCCATCATTGCCACCGCTACCGATCCAGTTCACCAGCGATCGGAGCAGGTCTATAAAACGCGCCAGCAGTTCATCGAACGTGATCCTGTGGGATGGATTGCCCTGCATCACCCCTTTCAGCCTCTCTGGAATGAACTGGTCCAGCGCCAAAACCAACAGGGATTTGCCATTGTAACCAACAAAAACCGTGCCGCCACCGAACGGCTTTGCCGCCATTTCGGACTTAGCGTCCCGTCCAACAACATTTACAGCGGGGATGACGGAATCACCAAAATCGAGCACATGCAACATATTCAAAAACGCTTTGGAGCTGAAACTTTTTATTTTTTAGATGATTCCCTTAAAAACCTCCTGGAGCTTGATCGGGTCTTAAACCGGTACAAAAAAATGCTTATTCCCCTGCTGGCTGCCTGGGGGTACACGGGTCCTGAGGACCAGAAATTAGCGCAAAAATCGGGCTGTGGGGTTATGCGGCAGGCAGATGCGGTCGCATTGCTCACTCAATTGTCACCGCTTCGCTAAAACGGATTTGCGGGCCTCAAAGTGAGACTAGATCAATTCTAGTATTTAAAACTAGCTTGGCTAGTGTGGGCGGCCACACCCCGTATAAGATTTGCCGATTGCCGGCTAAAATGGGACAGGTATTTTAAATATATGTTTTTGTTTGCTAAATGGACATTGAAACTCAAGGCCCGTGGCGATGAGTTGCATCCCCCCCGAATATGTATTGCCCTTGCCATAACGCGGATCTCCCATCACCGGGTGGCCGATCATGTCAAAATGGCGGCGTATCTGGTGTTTCCTTCCGCTACCCATGATGATGCGCACAGTGCTAATATGGGTGTCCACTTCGTAGAACTCAACCCTAAATTCAGTTTTGGCCGGTTTGCCATCCAATTCAAGATCGATGATGCCTGCGGGGCGCGATTCGCTTGGATTTCCCCGTACGCGGGCAGCATAGCGTTTGATAATTTGTTGCTTTTGAAACAAATCGGACATCTTCGCGGCAGCGGTTCTGTCGTGGGCCAACAGCACCAGACCGGATACCTCGCGATCTAGACGGTTAACGAGATAGACATCACGCTTTGTTCGATAAATCTGCTCGACCTGTCTGAGTAGAGCGCAATGATCGCCGTATTTTGTGCCTTGGGATAACAAACCCGCCGGTTTCAACCAGACGCTAAACCGTTTTTGATCGCTGATCAGCTCCACCGGCGGTGGTATAAGGGAAAGCAGGGCGCCATCATAGTAAATCGATATCCGATCACCTGGTTTAAGAGTGGTGTTCGCGCGTCGAATGCGTCGCTGGGCGCGTTTGGATTTTTTCAGCCAAACAGCACCCTTGGCCATAGCATCTTTGATGCGGTTTTTGGAAAGAGGAGTGAATATTGCCAGAAATTCACTGGCGACGGCGGGATCCCCGGCGCCGACGGTTCGGGTTAAGGCGAATTTTTGCACCAATCTGCTCCTGTCGTATCCATATTTATTACACCACAAAGTCACAAAGCACACGAAGGGCTTTTGGGCAGGTGGTATTTTTATAATGCATCGCGTTCTTTGTGTTCTTTTTTACATATCTATACAACCTTTGTGTTTTTGCGGCTGACGATCCTTATTATGCTAAATTAATTTTTTGTATGTATTTATACAATATGTTAAATTTGTCAGAATTTATCTGATCCGCGCTCGATCGCAATCCGGCACGTTTTGAAAACACTATGATTTGCCTTAAAAGACAGATGACCACTTAAATTCTGGGTCGTGAACCGAATTGGGGCTCGGTCTCACGGGTGCGTTTGAGCTCGTAAAAGCCCGGCGTCCGGCCGGCGATGATGATCGCATCCCATAGGGCAACGGCTGCTTTTCCCGTCGGCGCCGGGCTGCAAACCGGACCAAAAAAGCCCGGCCCGTCGCCCCCGTCAAGAACAATCAGCGGCACGCCCACATCTTTGCCGACTTTGGCGAGCGCCTGATCCATATCCGCACGAATCATATTATCCCAAGCAGGGTCAGTGGCCGCGTTTGCCAGCCGGGTGGGGTAGCCGCCGGTCTGGAGGATCTTTTCTAAATCTTCGGGTGTATCTAAATCTTCCTCGTCGTGGTGATAATGGGCTCCCATCAGCGTGTAGATTTTTGCCAGACCGTTGTTACCATAGGATTTACGAACCGCCGCAGCAACCCGCAGGGCTTTCAAACCCATTTCATGCAACATTTTATAGGGTTCGGGTATATTTCGTGCGGCGTTTATGATTTTGAGGCTAAACAGCTTCCAATTGACCCGAATCTGTTTTTGATGACCCACATCAATCATCCAGCGCGATGTAATCCAGCACCAGGGGCAGACCGGATCCCAGTAAAAGTCGACGATATCCTTTTGGGGGACCATTTTCCCTCCCTACTTTTCTGTTTTTCTATTTATATCCTAATGACATGAAAAGGCTTGAACCTTGCACAATGATACATATCTTTCCCCTACGCGGTATTCTTACAAGATTGCCCGCTAATCCTGCAAGTTGATTGTCATAAATCTCCATCAGGAAGGTATCGCCACGGATGAAAAATCAAAGTGTTCTATTGCGAAAGTTTATATTTTTTACGGTCGCGTTGCTGCCACTATTTGCGGTTGAGGCGCAGGCAATTGAAAAAGCCAAATATGAGGTCATTGAAAGCGACGAAAATATTGAGCTCAGGCAGTATGCCCCCCGAATCGTCGCTGAGACATTTGTAGCGGGAGATTTTAAAGAAGTCGGCAATGTGGGCTTTCGCCGTCTATTCGATTACATCAACGGCAACAATATCAAAAATCAAAACATCGCCATGACAGCCCCGGTAACACAGGAAGCCGAGTCTGAGAAAATCGCTATGACCGCTCCGGCAACCCAAGAACGGTCGCAAGACCAATGGCGAATTACATTTCTAATGCCGGCTCAATACACCATGGAAACGCTTCCCAAGCCGCTGGATCCACTCGTTCGACTAACGGAAGAGCCCGGCTATCTGATGGCTGCCATCAGGTATTCGGGTACCTGGAGTCAGAAAGGCTTTGAACAAAATAAGAGCCGACTGCAAGCAGCAATTAAAAAGCGAGGGCTTAAGCCAGTAGGCCAACCGGTATGGGCTCGCTATGATCCGCCCTTTATGCCCTGGTTTTTACGTCGCAACGAAGTCCTAATTCGCGTTCAAGATTAAGTGCTGGGTTCGCCGGCCCAAATTGTCTGCCAAATCAGTATCAAAACAATAATAGAGAATCGCTATATCAGGATCCTTTTATCCCGCTAATCAGTTTTTCTTTAATATTCTGAAACCAACCCTTTTCCGATTCGCGGATAATGCAGGCATCCTTGAGTAATTGAATAAATTCCGGCCGGATCGCCTTATATGAAAGGATACGCTCCATAGAAAGGATGTTATCAAGGCTTGGCGGTGCCAACCCAAAATTGTCGTTTCTATTGATTGATTCCATCGTGATCGAAATAGCATAAATCGCCAATTTCTCTGCCATTTCCTTGGGAGTTAGATCAGGCTCCTCGGCACTCTGGTAGCGCAATATTTCATAAACACAGGCGGCCAGAACCGGGTCACCGACTTCGCGTGCATCGGTACACGCCTGCAAGTTAAAATTGCTATCCAAAAAATCATCAGCCATTTCCTGCAATCGCTGAATCCATTTGCTGTTTAAGTTCTGCGGCAGAACTGCAACCGGGCCAAAAGTTAGAACCTCATTATAAAATTCCGATAGCATTTTAACGCCCCTTTCCGGTGTTTACGATTCAGCCTATTTCTCTTCTTCCATCTTTTATGTATCAAGCTGCAATTATTTTCAAGTCCCTTCTTGACATTGTTTAAGGGCGTAGACATACTATTAATTCAACCCGTTCGGCATTTAAGAGGAGATATTATGAGTGACCTGAAAGATAGAATTCTTGAGAAGATGAAAAAACACACCCTGGCGTCTTTTGCCACCGTCTCCGATAAACGCAAGCCGTGGACGCGTTATGTCGTTGTCAGTGCAGATGATCAGATGAATATCTGGTTTGCAACGTTTAAAGGCTCCCGCAAAGTAAGTCAGATTGCCGATAATCCGGAAGTCCATCTGACTTTGGGGGTTGATGATCTGCAAAGTGCTGTATCCTGGTTACAGGTCGAAGGGCGGGCGGAAATTCTGGAAGACGCTGAGACCAAAATGACCGTCTGGTACGATATGCTGGAACCCATCTTCACAGGACCGGATGATCCGAACTATGTGGTCTGCAAAGTCGCCCCATACCGGATTGAATATTACTCAATGAATAAGAAAAATCCCGATGTCTGGGAAGCCTGATCGGTATTTTGAAACTTTGAATTCTTATTTGCATCAAGGCTTTCCTGCTGACCTGGATGTTTCTCGCTATTGTTATAATAGTAAATGCAAAGGGTTGATCCTGCCGATGGGAGCGAAAATCCAAGGTAATTATAAATGGTTTTTAAGATGATTAAAGACAGCGCTCTCATTTGGGCTGTATTGGCAATGATGATCATTTTCACGCAACATGCGGTTGCGGTTGACTACTGGTCGTTGGCCGATCAGTCTACTTATCGATGTCCCGGAGGTGTCGTGGCAGTCGGTGATTCAGATCGATCTGTGCGCGAAAGATGCGGTGAACCGTTGGAAATCACCAGTAGAGATGACAAGGGGCCGATCTGGGTCTATCATTTTGGTCAGGATCGTTTTATGTACTACTTAGAATTCGTATTCGGAAAATTAGAGCGCATCTTGAGCACTCCCTGCAATCGCAGCAATTACGAGTGTTTTGACATGGATTGACTTATAAATTCAGTGTTTAATCCTTTCATTCGCATCACTTTCTCACCCTTCGCAAAATTCTTCTCATCTTTTCTAATATTCGTGACTACCATTTATTGATGCCATGACCTCCGGTGTTTCGGTGATGCAGTATGCGCCCGGCAGCAAAGCCGCCACTGAAATCGAAAATCTCTGTGATGAAGTCACCCTTTTGGCGGACAATCAACAGGCTCAAGCTGATGAACCAGCGTCACTCACTGCAGCGCATGATGTTTATAGTGACAAACCTGTCTGGAGCGATGGGTATAGTTGACCCTGTAACCGCTCCGGTGAACAAACAGGCACATCATTCAGCTAGCCCACCTGACAGAAAGATGGGTGTGTTTGAGGTTTGCCTTTTTGGCTGTTAAACCGGACGGATCATTAAGGAGATGCAGGTACAACCGAATTGTGCCTGCATCCGAAGGGCTTGTCCATTGGAAATGTGTTGAGATTGCCTCTCGACGATAAGGAGCGCCAGCATGGCCAAAATAAAAAAGCGAAGACTCAAGTGGACCGCATCCGATTCCGCGCAGGTTGTCGGGTATAAGCTTTACTGGTCTGAGGGCAGTGAGGTCAATTACGATTCTAAGTGCGTTACACTGGGAAATATTGCCGAACTTATCCTGCCCGATGATGTGGATGTTTCATGCCCCTTGGTGGACCGCTCTGAGGCTGGTGTTGAAATTGCTGATAAGAAACAGTGGGCCGGTGGTAAGCGTTAAGGTTTACCGATCGTCTCGCGGTGATTTGGGGATCTGGTAGGTGCCATCCAGGCGTAGCAGCATCTCATCATAGCGGCGCTCAAGTGCTGCAAGGGCATCTTTATATTTCCGTGCGCTCATCTCCCCGGCTTT
>JASFEV010000117.1:0-12894 GCA_050124655.1 Desulfobacterales bacterium | reverse complement strand
GTTTGCCCGCACATTCGTTTTAAAATTACCGATAAATCCGTCTACGTTTTCGATCCTGGCGTTTAGCAAAACCTCGATCTTTTCATCGGCGGTAACATCAGCGATCAATTTGTCCAGAAACGGGCCTACTGGCTCTGCCTGCCAGGTTTCCGCCAAATTACGGGCCTGGCCGCCCAGCTGCGCGTTCTTTTCAACCACGACGGTTGTATATCCCTGATCGGCCAAGGTTTTGGCAGCCGTCAGGCCGGCCACACCGCCACCGATCACCAGAGCGGCCTGGTTAATCTTTAATTTGGGTTCCGCCAGGGGCTCATGCAGCGCCACTTTGGCTACCGCCATTTGCAGCAGGTCTTTGGATTTTTCGGTGGCTTTATCCATATCGTCTTTATGCACCCAGGAGCATTGGTTGCGGATATTGGCCATCTCAAAAAGATATTTGTTCAGACCCCCGTTGACCATGGTTTCCTGAAAAAGAGGCTCGTGGGTCTTGGGTGTGCAGGCCGTCACGACAACCCGGTTTAGACGGTGTTTTTTAATAGTATCTGAAATCTGGGTCTGGGAGTCCTGTGAGCAGCTGAACATGTTTTGCTCCGCATAGACCACATTCGGCAGGGTTTTGGCGTATTCGACCACAGCGGGCACATCCACAAATCCGGCAATATTGGTGCCGCAGCAGCAGACAAAAACTCCGATGCGGGGGGGCTCGCCTTTGATGTCGGTTTCTGCAGGCAGATCTCTGGTTTTCGTCTGGGTCCAGCGGGCATCCGCAAGTTGGATTCCGACTTTTCCGGCTGCCGCACTGGCATCAATGACCGAAGTGGGAATATCTTTGGGCTCCTGAAAGGCGCCGCAAACGTAAATACCGGGTTGCGAGCTCTGGACCGGATCGAGTCCCGCGGTCCGGGCAAACTGGTAATGGTTCAAATCGACATTCAGCTTTTGGGCCAGAGAGACGGCCTGATCCCGCACACCCAGGCCCACCGACAACACGATGATGTCGAAGGCTTCCGATCGGGTGTGGCCGGCAGCATCGACATAGCCAATTCGATGCATGCCGTTTTCGTCCATAGGATCGACATGCGTGATACGCGATTTGACAAAACGAACGCCTCGTTCTTCTCTGGCCATGTTAAAGTAGCGTTCAAAATCTTTGCCGAAGGTGCGAATGTCGATATAGAAAATAGCTACATCCAGACCATTTTTGATATGTTCTTTGGCTAAAATGGCTTCTTTGATTGCATAGGTACAGCAAACGCCGGAGCAATAACCTCTGGCACCAGCATGTGTATCTCTGGAGCCGACGCATTGCAGCCAGGCAATTTTCTCAGGTTCGGCCTTATCCGATGGCCGGACCAGATGCCCGCCGTAGGGTCCGGTAGCCGAAAGGATTCTTTCAAACTCCAGACTGGTGACAATGTTGGCCGATTGGGAATAGCCAAACGTGTCGTATACGCTCGGATTGTAGGCGCCACCACCGGAGGCCAAAACAATAGCGCCAACATTCAGGGTGAAATCTTTCTGTTTGTCTTCGAAGTTGATCGCATTCGTCGGACAAAATTTTTCACATCCGCGGCATTTACCGCGAATTAGATAAATGCATTGAGACGGATCGATGCAATATTTTAGCGGCATGGCCTGCGCATATGGCACATAAACCGCATGGCGCTTGCTCAAACCGCTGTCATATTCGTTGGAAACTTTTTTGGGGCACTTTTCCGCACAGGCGCCGCAGGCAATACATTTTTCCATATCGACGTATCGTGGATATTCGGTCAATTGGACTTCAAAATTGCCCGCTTCACCACGAATGCTCTGCACTTCGCTGAGTGTCAGCAGTTCGATGTTGACGTGCCGGCCGACCTCGACCAGTTTCGGCGAGATGATTCACATGGCACAGTCATTGGTCGGAAACGTCTTGTCCAGCTGTGCCATCATGCCGCCGATGGCGCTTGAGCGCTCCACGAGGTAAACATAATAGCCGGAGTCGGCCAGATCCAGCGCGGCCTGCATCCCGGCAATACCACCACCGACCACCATGACTGCGCCTGTAGCTGTTTGCGCCATAATTACTCCGTCATTAAAAATGAGATGATGTTGGACAGGTCGATTTTGTTATTGTAAAGACCCAAAATTTTTTCATCAATGCCCATGCTCAAGCCCAGCAACTGCGGATACAATATGGGTGCTATGGGCTCTCCATTGCCGGCCAGCTCAGTCATGCGCTTTTGGACCCCGTCGAACTGAAGCTGGGAATACGGGCAGGCGGTGCAGATATATTGCGCGCCAGCCTCCCGGGCACTGTCAATTTTGTTTTGGGTCATATTCATGGCCAGCTGATCATTGATGCCGGTCATGGGCGCGCCGCAGCAATCCAGCTTGCGGGTCCAGGCCACACTGTAGGCGCCGGTGACTTCCACCAGCTCATCGAAGATTTTGGGTGAAACCGGATCGTCAAATTCGGTGATGTTGCTGGGCCGCAGGGCATGGCATCCGTAACTGACCGCTATTTGAAGCCCACTGTATGTCTTTGAGATCTTTTTTTTCAGATGCTCAAAACCCACATCATGATATAAAACTGAAAGCAGATGCTTGACCTGGATTGAATTTTCATATTTCAGGTTTTCTTTTGCCAGCATGCGGTTGATGCCATCTTTCAACTCCGGATCCTGGTTTAAAAAAGATTCAGCCCGCTTTAAGCTGCCGTAGCAGCACTTGCACATCACCAGCATGTCCAGGCCGGCCTGCTCGGCCAACGCCAGATTCTTGGCGGCCGAAAGGACATAGGCGCGATGGTCCGTGTTGCGCACCGGATATCCGCAGCAGTTGAAGCCGTCCTTTTCAACCAGCTCGATGCCCAGCCGGGCGCAAACCGCTGCGGTAGCATCGGCGTATTGCTCAACGCGCGCGGGAATGTTGCAGCCATTAAAGAGCGCAAACTTCATATAGTTTTCTCCGGAAATGGCTCTTTTTCCGAATAGCTGCGTTCTCCGCGGGGTTTAATTCCTCAACGTACTGTATGTACGCCTCGGAATAAACCCCTTGTGCGGCCTTGCTCTTCGAAAAAATAGCTCATTTCCCGTTTTGACCATTGCGTTGTTGCCTGTTCAGTTTTTAATAACCAATAACTCATAACGAATAACTGATAACCAATAACGATCCATTAAACGCTAACGTTCAATGGATTGGACGGCGTTATTTTTTAAACGCCACAGAATGTCACACACTTGCACCTGCTGCGGGCAGCTTTCCTGGCATTTGTAGCAGGTCAAACAATCCCAGATCATGCCGGCACCGGAAGCCATTTCACTTAACCCCAACCCCAGGCTGCACATGATTTGATGCGGCAGCAGCCCAAGCACTCGCTCGGGTTCATCATAATTGGCCACCACCGGGCATACGGTTGTGCAGCTCTGACAGCTGAAGCAATGGGTATAGGTGTGATCTTTTATGGGCGGCTGTGCTTTTGATCCCGACGGCGCATTCAACGCAAGGGGTGTGTCGGGATTAATCAATTCGACAAACCGTCCGGCAACCGTTTGCCGGGCTTTATCAATCGGGTCACGGTAGTTTTTGGTCGCCAGTGTGTGTTGAGATATCAACCCACGGGCAAATGAAAAAGGGCTTAACACTTGCGGTAACGGCGGACCATCCGTCAGAAGTGCTTCGCGCACACTGCACCACAATTCCTTTAATCGAATACCGGACGGGCAGCGCACCGTGCAACGATCGCAATTGGTACACAGATAGACACCTTCCTGGATGGCGCGCAGCTGGGAGCTATCCAGCCTTTTACCCGCCGCCAGCCCCCTGAGCAGGGTCATTTTTTCGGACGGCAGGATATATTCGTTGCCGATGGCCTCATACATCATGGCCGCAGAACAACCCAGGCTGCAGCTGCCGCAATGTGTGCAGGCATCCAGTTCCATGATCTGGCGCGTGACCACATTGGCGGGCAGTGATTTGTCCGGGTCCATGACTCGGTTGGCTATCAGGCTGATAGGCGTGGCAAATATGTGAAACATCTTGCTGAACGGCAGATAAGCCAGTCCGATGAAACAGGCGATAATATGCACGTACCACAGCAGGGTGACACCCCCCTGTTCATCCAGCCATAGGGCAGCGGGTTTAATGAGCCTGGCTGCGGCAAAGCCAGTAAATGCGTAAGGGGCCGGCGCATGACAATCCAGGCAGCTGCTTTCATGCACCTCACGGCCGGCTTCTAGGAGCTCTGGGTCAAAAGGCGCTTTGAGGGTAGGCGATATAATCCCGTATTCTTTTACCCAGAGTGTTTCGAGAGCCTCGATTTCATCTTCATCATCCAGACCGGCATAGTCCTCGACCATTCTTATAAATTCGCCGTGGGAAGTGATCTTAAGACCTACCAAAGCGATTCCGGACAGCATAATAGCGGCCACGATCATGATGGCATAATGATCCATGCCGCCGGACCGCATTCGTCGGGGCTTTGCAAAATATCGGCGCACTGCTGCCAGAATCACACCGGCGATTACCATGGCGCCAAAAAAATCCCGCAGAAAGAAAAAGGGATTTACCGTGGAATAATATTCTTCAAATATGGTTTCTGAAATTACCGACTCCAGGGCGTGCATGAGCAACAGCAGCATAAAGCCGTAAAATATCAGCATGTGCGCCAGCCAGCGGGAAACACTCTCTTTTAAAATGCGGCGTTGCAAAAGGACATCCAGCACCACAGCCTCAAGGAGGGTCAGGATTTTTAAACTGAAAATGATACCGGCAATGCCTCTGAAAGCAGACTGCAGGCGTTGAGCCGTCGTGATGTCTTCCCCCAATATGCCGATCTTCCGGGTAAACCAGGTTGCTATTTTATAGATCGAACCCAGGATAAAAACGACGAGAGCAGAGTAGAAGAGATAGTCGAACATGAACCGGCGGCATCCTTGTTATCTAATTTGGTACGAAAGATGTAAAATTAATAGAGCCGGGTGGCTGAGACCAGATTCAAAGAGAAACGACACCAAGGTGGAGAGTCAGAATGATATGTTCAGCTGCGAAAATAAAAGAGTTCCTTCGAATGGTCGTATCTCGAAAATATTAAAAAAAAGCAGAAATGCTTTTGTTGTTTTTTGATGCGTCAGGGCCGCTGTTTTTGAGATGCTTTTTCGGCCCAATGTTGTTCCATTTCTTTCTTCCATTTGGGATTGCGTTTGCGTTTTTGCGCTTTCTGGATAACTTCGGGAATCAGCTGCAGCAGGCGCTGTCTGTCAACCGGTTTGTCTAAAAACGCGTCCGGCTTAAAATAATCATAATCCGGCCATTGGCTGTAGTTGATGTCCAATTCACCTGCCATGGCGGAAATACCGATGATGGGAATATCGATCAGGTCATCGTCGGATCGTATCGCCTTGCAAACCTCAAATCCTGAAAACAGGGTCTCCATCATAATGTCCAGCAAAACAACGTCGGGCCGCTCTTTTTTAATTAAATCAATTCCCTTTTGACCGTCATCGGCCGTGAGTATGACGAAGCCATTTTTTTGAAGAAATGTTTGCATGGTAAAAAGGAAATCCGTGTTGTCATCGACCATAACGATTTTAAGATCTTTTCCCATAGTCAGCTCCTTTTGGCATCAGGTTAAAAGGATGATGTTCTTCGGGCACCTGGAACCATACGTCGCTATACCATAGTATTTTACTATGATATTTAATATCAAACGGTTCATTTCGTCAAGCCATTATACAAATACTGAATCCGCTACTTGATCTCGAAAATAGCTTTAAATGTTGTGCCTTTTCCGGGTTCAGAGTTTACCTCGATTCGCGCGCCGTGTTTGTTGATCACTTTTTCAACCACCGCCAGTCCTAGACCGGTTCCCGCGCTTCCTTTGGTGGAGAAAAATTCCTCAAAAATGCTGCGCTGGGTTCTTTGATCCATGCCGGTGCCGTTATCTTTGATTTCAAACATAAAATGATTGTCATCAAAAAAATCGGTTTTAACACTTACAAAATGATTCTTTTTTTGCTTGTCATTATGACATGCCTCCAGCGCGTTCCAGATCAGGTTGTCTAACATTCGCAGAACGCTGGCAACGTCCAGATGAACATTCGGTAAATGGGAATTGATTTGTTGTCTCAATTGGATATGCATCCCCGCGGCTCTCTCCTGAAATAAGGCCAATGCATCTTTGGCCAATTGGCCGGGTGATGCCAGATCGTATTTAAGGGGCCGATTTTTAGATGAATACAAAATATTTTTGACAAAGTCGGTAACGCCGAAAATATTTTTGCTGACGATTTGCCAGCCTTTTCTGGCAAGCGCTATATCGCCGTCCTTGAAAGCTTCATTGACAACATAGGCGCCGCCCTGCAAACCTTCTAAGATGTTTTTTAAGCCGTGGGATAACAGCGCAATGGACTGGCCCAGAGTAACCAACTCTTTGTGATCTATCTTTACCTGGCTGATGTTGGTGGCCATTTCGACCACCGCCGTAACATCGCCATTATCGCTTTGAATAGGAGACGTCTGAATAAGAATTTGACAGATTTTTCCATTTGCCAGTTGTACGGTCTCCTCGGCAATATGGAGGCGCTGATCTTGAAAGGTTTTTAGTACCGGACAATTGGGGCAGATATCCTCTGAGCATTTATACACGGTATGGCATTTTCGGCCGACACCGTTTCCAAAATCCTTTTTGAATTTTTCATTGACATAAATGATTTGAAGGTCGCGGTCTTGAATGGAAACGTAGCAGGGGAGACGGTCGACCAGGTGATTAAAATTCAGCCCTGGGGCAGCGTTGGGTGCTGAGGATTTATTTTTTAAGCGTTTCGTCTTCGGGGCCATATGAGATTCAACCGTAATAAAGGCAGTACCGCATAGGTATCAGTATTATTCTCTGAAGAATTTCGCCAAAAAGAGCTTGAATAATCGGTAACTATATTCTACCTAATTGAGCGTTTCAAATTTTAAAAGCTGTAAAATTATATATTTTAATAATTTAAATCTTTTTAACATCGAAAAATGAAAGGTTGATTAAACCGTGAATGTCAAAGAATTCATTGACCGTTTTAACCTGCACGTGGCCGCCGGCAAAGATGCACTCGATCGGCAAATTGCGGGCGGCTATTGCGGCGATCTGTTAAGTGATGTAATGGGCAATGCACCCACCGGCTGTATCTGGCTGACGGTGCAAACTCACCAGAATATTATCAATGTGGCCGTGCTGCATGAAATGGCGGCAATTGTGCTCACCGGTGGACAAACCCCTGACCAAGAGACCGTTGATCGCGCCGATGAAGAGGGGGTGCCGCTTCTGATGTCGCCACAATCGGCCTATGATCTTGCCGGACAGGCCTTTGCTGCCGGAGTGGTCAGCCAAGGCGGTTAATATCTTAGAATCGAAGAGCGCCTATTCGGCTTCTGGATTATTACCGTTCATTAAATCGGAAATCGAAGTAGAATCCAGTTTTGCATACATAACCTCAGTCGCATCGCGCCATGCCAGGCGGACCTGGCAGTCATCGGACATGGGGCATTTTTCGGGGAAACTGACGCATTCAACCAGATCGGATTGCCCTTCAAACAACCGCACCACCTGCCCCAGGGAAATATTTTCCGGCTTTTCAGCCAGCAGATGTCCCCCCTTGGGGCCACGCACGCTGGTCACCAAGTTAGCCTTTTTTAAAGGTCGGATGAGCTGCTCGAGATATTTGACCGAAATATCCTGGCGTTTTGATATTTCGCCGATTTGAACCGGACCTTGGTCCTTATGGCGGGCCAGATCGACCAATATCCTGGCGCCGTAGCGGCTTCTGGTGGAAAGTTTCATCTATCTTTGCTCCCGACTTTCAGAGTTTTCTAATCTATATAAATTAAGTATGAAAATAGCCGACAAATTAGCCCTCGTCAAGTAAAAAAATTATTTTTGACAAAGCGCCAAACACGGTTTCGGTTGCTTTTAATGCGCAGTCGGCATTTCGGGCGCTAAAATTTTGAACGATTTTGGTATATAATTTCTTGTTGCCATTAAACGTTCAAATATGAGAATATTTCGGCATGGCTGGTTTTTCGAATTGGAAAATCCTTTTAATTGACGATGAAAGAGATATCCGGGATGTGCTGACCATTTCACTGCAGGACGCCGGCTACGAAGTGGTCGCCGAGGCTGATGGTAAAGCCGGTTTGCTGCGGTGTGAAGCCATCGCGCCGCAGATTGTGATCACCGATGTCCGTATGCCGGGGATGGATGGCATCCAGGTATTGGATGCGATCAAAAAGAAATATCCGGACATCGAGGTTATTGTCGCTACCGCCTTTGGTGAGATGGATCTTGCCATCCGTGCCCTTCAGCTGGATGCTTCCGACTTTATCACCAAACCGGTCAGCGATGAAGCGTTAACCTTAGCGCTCAAGCGGGCTAAAGATCGGTACGTTTCCAGAAAGCAATTGAAGGATTACACCGCCCTTCTTGAAAAGGAAAAAGCCGAAACAAGCCAGCAACTGTTAAAAACCATTGAATTTCAGAGAAATCTGATTGAAAGCTCAATGGACGGCATTCTGGGATGCGATGAGACCGAGACGGTGGTGATTTACAACCGCGGTATGGAGCAAATGCTTGGTTATGCGAAAGCAGAGGCCATCCGCCAAATGAAGTTCGCGGATTTCTTCCCGGCCAGAATAGAAGAGCGTTTTAAGGAACAGATGGCCGCGGAAACCTATGGCGGCAAAAACCGGCTTTTGCTTTTTGAAAGCATTCTGCGCAGCAAGTCCGGCCATGACATTCCGGTTCAGGTGTCGGCCGTTACCCTATTGGAGGCGGGGCGCGAAAATGGACGGGTTTGTTTTTTCAGGGATCTAAGGGAAATTCAAAAGCTAGAAAGAGAAATGGAGGATCAGGCGCGAATCCTGCACCAGGCCAAAATGATGTCTTTGGGACGATTGGCGGCCAGTGTAGTGCATGAAATTAACAATCCGCTGTCCGGAATCTTAAATTATCTTCGGCTGATGATCCGCATTTTGCAGAAGGGCGAACCGTCATCCGAGCAAATCGAAAAATTTCAACGCTATCTAAATCTGGTCGAAACTGAAATAAGTAGATGTTCTCAGATTGTTTCCGGTCTGCTGAGTTTTTCGCGAATGTCGCCGCCGAATTTCGGACAGGTTGACATCGATGAGCTCTTGCAGCGCAGCATCCTGCTGAGCCGGCACAAGCTGGAGTTGGGCAACGTTCGGATCGAGTCCAACGTTCAACCAAATATGCCGCCGGTTGTGGGCGACTTCAACCAGCTGCAGCAATGTGTTATCAATCTGATCTTTAACGCGCTGGATGCCATGCCGGACGGAGGCACGCTCAATATCGATGGCCGCCATAATACGGAAAAAGATCAGGTGGTCGTTTCCGTGAAAGATTCAGGACACGGTATTTCCCCTGATGATTTAACACATATTTTCGAGCCTTTTTTCACCACCAAGAAGGACGGTTATGGTGTGGGGCTCGGTCTGTCGACAGTTTACGGAATTATTGAGCGCCATAATGGAACGGTCAGCGTTGAAAGCCAGCCGGGAGAAGGCGCCACCTTTATGTTCGCGCTGCCGGTTTCCAACGCCGGCAGAACTGAATGAGGCCGGTGCAGCTTATTCAAAACAACCAAACTGAAGCCCTCATTTCGTGACAGCAACGCAGAAGCATCAGAGCAGGTTGTTTGCTTTGCATTCGGGTAATGATGATGGAAATATTCCCCAATCAAGTCGGTGATCGCATTTTATGTGAAGAATGGTTGCATATCCTGGATGAACTGAACATCGGTGCTTTCACCGTCAACATTGATCGGCAGGTGTCCGCCATGAATCTCAGTGCGCAAGCAATGATCGGGCTCAAGGACACCGAAGCGATCGGAAAAGACTGCCGGGAAGTATTCGTGGGTGTTCCCTGTCTGGCAAATTGCCCTTTTAGATCTACCGGTAATTTGAGTACGGATGAGCCCGTCATTCAAATTCTCGATGAAGATGAAACCGCTCATTTCGTAACGCGCATGGCAACCCATGTTTTCGGGCCAGACCACCAGATCGTTGGATGTATGACCATCCTGCAAGATCACTCTCCCATTGCCGATCTTATCGATCGGATTCACTACGAAGAACGCAGCATGAAAATTATCCTGGATAACCTGGACGTCGGTATATTTACGATCGATCGGGGCAGCCATCTGACGTTTTTTAACACCGAGGCTGAAAAAATATCCGGTTACAGCCGTCGTGAAATATTGGGCAAAGACTGTTCTGCACTGTTTGAAGACGAAGACGCCCGCGAAGTCAGTTTGCTGAAAGAGACGATCGCTGACGGGTTGTCCCGCAGCAGCCGGCAGGGGAAGATGATCACTCAGGACGGCGTGACCATCCCCATTCGCGCCAGCTATATGGCGCTTCGAAATGAAAAGGGAAACGTCATCGGCGGACTGGCGATGTTTCATGACATGACGCTGGTCCATCAACTTGATCAGGCCATGCGGGATCGGTACACCTACCACGATATGATCGGTAAAAGCCCGGCCATGCAAAAAATCTTTGACATGATCAATGTGATTGCCGCCACCGATGCCACCGTATTGATAGAGGGCTCCACCGGGACCGGTAAAGATCTGCTTGCCAAAGTCATTCATTCGGCCAGTCGCAGGGCCGACAAACCCCTGGTCAAGGTAAATTGTGCCGCCATCCCGGATAATTTACTTGAATCGGAAATGTTCGGCTATGTCCAGGGTGCATTTACCGGCGCTGAAAGAGACAAACCAGGACGGTTTCAAGAGGCCGATGGCGGCAGCATTTTTCTGGATGAAATCGGCGATCTGCCGCTCCCCCTTCAAGCTAAACTATTGCGCGTGCTGGAGGATAAAGAATTTTATCGTCTGGGTAGTCAGCACACCGTTAAGGTCAACGTTCGAATCATATCCGCTTCAAATCGAAATTTAGGTAAACTCGTTGAAAAACAGCTTTTCAGAGAAGATCTCTATTATCGACTGAATGTATTTCGCATCGAACTGCCGGAGCTGCGGGATCGCAGAGTGGATCTGCCCCTCCTCATCGGTCACATATTGAGGCGATTGTGTGTCACCAGAAATGTCCGACCGCCCGAGATTTCCGAGAAAGTCATGGAGCTTCTGCTGAACTACCCCTATCCGGGAAATGTCAGAGAACTCGAAAACATTCTCGAGCACGCCCTGATCATCTGTCAGGAAGATAAAATCCTACCCACCCATTTACCTGAATATCTTCAGGTCCGATCGCCAGCCGGCCCGACAATGCCAACCGCCGCTGCCAGGGACAGGATATTATCGGACAACAAGGAACGTGATAAACTTCTGGCCACGCTTCAAAGACACAACTGGCACCGTAAAAAGAGCGCCCGTGCTCTGGGTATGGACCGCACCACCCTATGGCGTAAGATGAAAAAATATGGCCTCCTGGACTAATGCGTTAATAATAGTGACAGATGCTGTTGCTTTCGGCTACAGTGTTTTAACCGCTTAAATTTAATCGATAAATACGCCATTTTCCTTCCTTTTGGTGACAATGTGTAGCCAAATTAATCAGTTTGGCCCCCGCCAAAAAAAAATTTCTCCTCATTTACAATCCTCCATATTATAAAATATAAAATAAATTCAGTATCTTATAAATAAAAACAATCTATCGGTGCTATTGGTATCGGCTTTGCAATTCGAATTAAGCAAAACGGTTTGTATGCCATGACCTTTATTACCAACAGATTTTATTCGGTAAATCAGGATAAAGGAGGACGCAAAAATGAAAAGACAGACCACCAAACGTAAAATCCCAAAACGGGTGATCGGTTTCCAGGTTGTTGAGGATGAATGTATCTGGATGAAAGCAGGGGTCGTTAATTTCAGGGTTTGTGATAATGCCTATGATTGCAACAGCTGCCCTTTTGATAAGGGTATCCGGCGTGCCATGGGTTTAGGCAAGGATTTCGAGACCGCCAAACATGCCCCTGAATGGGTTGACTATTTAAAAAAGCGCTATCGGGGAGCGTCCCGGCCATGCCGTCATGCCCTGACGGGTCGGATTGAGGCCCCCAAGATCTGTACCCTCAACTATGAGTGCTATCATTGCCCCTTTGATCAAATGCTGGATGATGCTGATCTCGTACGGGATACCGAGGCGCCGCGTTATCGATTGGCCTCAGGTTACAAATTGGCGGACGGCTATTATTATCACCTGGGTCACAGCTGGGCACGATTTGAACATGGGGGACGCGTCAGGATCGGGTTTGACGATTTTCTGGTCAAACTTTTTGGTGCCATTCAGTCCCTGATCCTGCCTCCGCTGGGAGAGGAGCTGGAACAAAACGAGGTTGGCTGGACATTCGGCAGAAATAATCACAGAGCAGGCGTTTTAGCGCCGGTCACGGGCACGGTTTTAGCGGTGAACCACAAGGCCCAGGAACATCCGGAAATCACCCATGAAGATCCGTATCATGAGGGCTGGTTGTTTATCCTGGAACCGGATATGCCCAAAAGAAACCTCAGGGGTCTCTATTTCGGTGAAGAAAGCTTTAAATGGATGGAGATGGAGGGGCAGAAGCTTTTGGAGCTTATGGGACCGGAGTATGAAGACCTGGCAGCCACCGGTGGTGAGCCGGTTGGAGATGTATACGGTAATTTTCCGGATATCGGATGGCGCCTTTTGATCCAAAAATTTCTGCACACCGACACCACCTGATTTTTCCCTTGATGCGATTGCCAGGGCTCAAATTCAATTTAACAATTTTTTTCATAGCGGATATCAGGCATAGCGCATAGGGCATAGAGCGTTTGTCATAATAACGTTCCGATACAGGCAGTTTTTTGAGTCTTTTTTGGGTTTTTAATAACGTCTAAGATAGCTTGGTCCAAACGCTCTAAT
>JASFEV010000116.1:0-12932 GCA_050124655.1 Desulfobacterales bacterium | reverse complement strand
ATGATTCATTCCCAGTTTCATGACCGTATCGATGTCTTCGCGATTACCGACGCCGTGGTAGAGGCAGTAAACGGCTTCATTGATCATCGGCAATAAAATGCGGTTGGCGATAAAGCCGGGGTAATCGTTGGCCTTGGCCGGCGTTTTGCCGAATTTTTCAGCCAGCTCCCAGGTGACCTTGAGGGTCTCTTCCGAGGTGGCAATACCGGGAATGACTTCCACCAGCTTCATGACGGGTACCGGGTTCATAAAGTGCATGCCGATCACTTTTTCGGGTCGGCGGGTTTGGGCTGCAATGCGGCCGATCGGAATAGATGAGGTATTGGTAGCCAGGATAACCGGATCGCCACAGATCTCATCCAGATCTTTAAACAGTTGATATTTAATTTCTTCATTTTCAGTGGCGGCTTCGACCACGTAATCCGCTGCGGCCATATCCGCTAAACTCACACTGGTCTTAATGCGGCCTAAAATTGCGTTTTTGTCATCTTCTGACATTTTGCCTTTGTCAACACCGCGGCTTAAGATCTTGGAAATGCCTTCAACGCCTTTTTCGACAAATTCTGTGTTAATGTCGTTCATGATAACATCCAGACCGCTCATCGCCGCAACCTGGGCGATCCCGCCGCCCATCTGACCGGCACCGATAATGCCAAATGTCTTCACTTCCATTAGTTCCTCCTCCAATTTCAGAGTTATTTGTTATTAGTGATTCGTTGTTTGTTAATCGGAAAGGCCTATTCATCTGCTAATAACCAATAACCAATAACGAATAACCATTACCGTTTAACGATCATCGCCACTGCTTCGCCGCCGCCCAGACACAAAGTGGCCAGACCGGTCTTTTTATCCTGTTTGATCATTTCATGTAATAGCGTCACCAGCACGCGGCAGCCGCTGGCCCCAATGGGATGACCCAGTGCCACACTGCCCCCATTGACATTCACCTTGGCCGGATCCAGGTTAAGCTCTCTTAACACCGCTACAGTCGAGCCGCTGAAGGCCTCGTTGACCTCGAACAAGTCAATTGCATCCTGCGATAGGCCTTCTTTTTTCAAAACCTTGGGGATTGCTAAAATGGGCGCCACCAGAACGTATTTCATATCCAGTCCCGCGGATGCCTGGGCGCCGATAGTGGCCATTATTTGACAGCCCATTTCATTGGCTTTTTCTTTAGACATCACGACAACAGCGGCAGCCCCGTCACTGATGATGGAGGCATTGCCGGCGGTGGCTCTGCCGTCTTTTTGAAATGCCGGTGACATCTTCGCTAAAATTTCATAGGATGTCTCCCGCGGGCATTCATCTTGATCAAATATCACCGGATCACCTTTGCGCTGGGGAATCTCAACCGGCATGATTTGGTCTTTAAATTTTCCGGCATTGATGGCTTTCAGAGTTCGGCGATACGACTCGGCGGCATAGCGGTCCTGATCTTCACGGCTGATGTCATATTTTTCCGAACACAGATCATTGGATATGCCCATGTGAAAATCATTGACGATATCCCATAAACCGTCTTGGACCATATGGTCCTGCAATTTTCCCGGGCCCATACGGTAACCGAAGCGGGCCTTTTCCAGAAAATAGGGCGCCATACTCATGTTTTCCATGCCTCCGGCCACAACGATATCCGCATCACCGATCTGAATGGCCTGGGCGGCGAGCATGACAGACTTTAAACCCGAGCCGCAAACTTTGTTGATGGTGAAACACTCGGTCTCCCAGGGCAAATCCGCCTTGACGGCCGCTTGCTTTGCCGGATTCTGCCCATAACCGCAGGATAACACCATCCCCATAATGGCCTCATTGACCTCATTTTTTTGGATACCGGCTCTGCTAATGGCCTCTTCAATCACCAGGGCGCCCAGCTGGGTGGCTCCGATGGTGGCGAGGGTTCCGTTAAAATTGCCCAGGGCGGTGCGCACCGCACTGACGATGACGGCCTCTTTCATGTCCTTTCTCCTATAAGAAAAATTGCAATAATGGCTAAGGTGAATTCAGATAATAAAGTTATCGAGTCTTTCAATCAGGGAGTACTGGAGTGATGGAGTAGTGGAGTGTTGTCAAAAGACGTCCAGCAAAAATCCATTACTCCATTACCCCATCGCTCCAGCTTTAGGTTTCACCAAAATCTCAGACTTGGCATAGAAGTTTTTGTATAAAGATGCACAATTATCAAAAAAGAGATAGCGACGCGTCAATGATTTTATATTTTACTATATGGCTTAACGAATGGATGCAAGCTCCAAATGCCAACTGAACGAGCGCTCGTTCGATGGATAGCATGTCTTGTTTTAGCTTGTCAAGTTTTTCAATCAACCGCCGCATATATTCGTTAACCATTTGAAATTATATTAAATAAAGCATATTGGCATTTCATTTTAGCTTTAGCAATATTCCTATTGACAAATGGGCGCGCTTCCATTAGAAATGAATAGTTGACCGAGCGCTCGCTCATTATGACTAATAATCTAATATTATTATAAATTTGTTTATAATGACCTGTTGTTTTCGGTGAATGATATAAGATCTAACCTTCAATGATGTGTTTTGATGAGGGAGGACATTTATGAACGAAAATGTTTTAGGTGTTGAACAGGAAGACGGCATCGTCACTCTGACTTTGAACCGGCCAGACGTCATGAATTCATTGAATTTTCCGCTGTTGCATGCCTTGAAGGACCAGGTTGAGCGCTTGCGGTTTATGCGGGATGTTCGCGTGGTGATTATTACAGCAGCCGGCGAGAAAGCCTTCTGTGCGGGTGCCGATCTTAAAGAGCGAGCGACGCTGCCTCCGGAAAAGGTGCGAGAGTATATTTTCACTATCCGCAATCTGTTTACCGCCATCGAGGAGCTGAACAAACCGGTCATTGCAGCTGTCAACGGTATTGCGCTCGGCGGCGGGACCGAAATCTCTCTGGCCTGTGATATCCGCATAGCCGCCACAAATGCCACCATGGGTTTGACTGAGACACGGCTGGCCATCATTCCCGGTGCCGGCGGCACCCAGAGGCTGCCGCGGCTGGTCGGGCGCGGCAAAGCCAAGGAGCTCATTTTTACCGGGCAGCGCATCAGTGCCGAAGAAGCGCTCAAGATCGGTCTGGTCAATAAGGTCTGTGAGCAGAAAGATCTGCTGGACGAATGTAAGAAAATGGCGGCCATGATCTGTGAAGCCGGACCGGTGGCCATCGAACAGGCCAAGTATGCCATTAACCGGGGTCTGGAAACCGACATTCACACTGGCCTGGCCATCGAATCGAATGCCTATTGGGTCTGTATACCCACCAAGGATCGTCTCGAAGGCCTGGCAGCGTTTAAGGAAAAGCGAAAGCCAAACTATATCGGTGAATAACTTTTGCAGTAGGTAATTCAACCGATCAGGTTTTAATGATGCCGGATCGGTGTTAGCAACATGTCAGTGGTCAGTCGTCCGTTGTCGGTAGCAATGGATCGAATTATTATCTCAGCTTCTGCAACGGACAACGAACCACGGACTACTAACTGATGATAGCAAAATGAAGATCTTAATCTAAGCTAAACTTAAATTAACTATCGAAAGGAGATACGACCTCATCATGACTGAATATGATTACTGGAAAATTTTTCCGAGAATGCCTAAAAGAGTCACCATCGGCGACATTACCGTCAGAGACGGGTTTCAACATCTGGAGCAATTTATTTCCACCCGGGCCAAAATATTTTATGCCGAAGAGCTTATTTTTGCCGGCTGCCGCAACATTGAAGTGACCAATCTGGGCAATCCCTATCTGATGCCGCAGTTTAGCGATGCCGAAGAGGTGCTGGCCCATCTGCGCAGCGACCGCTTTAAAAACCGCTGTGCCAAAAAAGGAATTAACTATGATGACCTCTGCATCACAGCGGTGACCATCCGTGAGGGGGCGGTTGATCGGGCCATCCGGCTCAAGGAAAAGGGGGTGGGTCCGGATCGGTGTCTGATGATGGTTTCAACCGAAGAAGAGCACCATTTCGCCAATTCGGGAACAACCCTGCCGGAATACTGGAAAGAGGCGGAGCGCTGCATTAAAAAATGCACCGATGCCGGCCTAAAAATGTGCGGAACGGTCAGCACCATCTGGGGTAGCCCGATTGCCGGTGCCACCGAGCTACAGGATGCCGTTGATTTCACCAAACGCTGGCTGGAAATCGGTGCCTCCGATATCGAACATGCCGATCACGACGGCAGCGCATCCGCCCCGGAAGTCTATCGCTATTTTTCGATGATCCTGGATCAGATACCGGATACCTCGTTGCACATCGCCCATTTTCATGAGACCAAACGGGTGGCTTCAGCTTCGGTTCTAGCAACGCTGCAGGCCGGTATCACCCATTTTGAAGCTACACTCGGCGGCATGGGCGGACAGCCGGCCAACTTCCTGGATGACTGCCCGGTGCCCGGAACCGGTGAATACTATTATGAAGACCCCCGCTATGTCGGTCTGACCTGCCTGGAGGATATGCTAGTTCAGATCGATGAGATGGGTATCGAACACGGCTACAATGTTGATCGCGTTTTATGGTTGGGGCGCCAGATGGAGCGCACGGTTGGCAAACGCCTGCGCAGCGAAGCGGCCATCAACGGCCGAACATTGAAAGAAGGCCATCCCAAATTTGCCCGGCCGGGCCTTAAGAAGTTAAAAGAAAAAATAGGGGAAAAACCCGCTCAACTTTTTCCCTCAGAATGGGATGCTAAGCCGGATTTACCGGAACAATACCGACCATAGCCTGAATCGAGCGTTTCAAATTTAAAAACAGAGAAATTTTTCTTGAGGCATTCTATCATTTTATATTTTGAAATTTGAAACCCCAAAGGGGCTTGCCGATCTCACCGCATCTACGGTGTTAGATGGCGTTTCGCACAGTATACTATGGCGAAACGCCATCTGCCGTGTAGCTGCGGCAACCTCGACAATCGCTCGACTCAGGATGTTAATCCTTTAGATGAGTTAATTTCACCGCAGAGACGCAGAGATCGCAGAGAATGTTTAATTTCCCTTTATCGTTGACCAGCCGTCGCTAAAGCTATGGCTTGGCATGGAGGACGATAAAGGGAAAACTTAAATCTCTTTGTGTGGAGACCACAGATGTAAATTTTCTAAATTTGAAATATCCAGCAAGATTATGGTCCGCAAGGCCTGAGTGTTTTTTGTTTTCCGCCCTCTCAGCGGAAAACAAAATGATCATTTATCTCTGCGACCTCTGCGTCTCTGCGGTGAATTCTTAGAGGCCTTCTTATGAATAAAGATGTGGCAAGCATTGATGAGCTGAGTCAGCAGGATACCGCGCGGCTGGTGATGGACATGTTTCATCGCATTATGATTCATTACGCCCTGTGGTTTACCGAAGTAAGGCACCAGATGGGCATGCAGCGCGCGCTGGATATCTTAAGGACCGCTTCGGAAAGAAGTATCGGCATTCAGCTCAGCCGGCTGGCAAAGTTTATCGGTTTTGAAATGAAAGACGGTGTGCCGGAGCCGCTGCTCAACATGTCGAAAGCATCCCTTTTGCAGTTAATGGACCAGGTGGCCGTCAACTGGCTGGCCAACGATGGGGTCTGGTTTCAAGCCGTGGAGTTTTCCAGCGGAATGGATGATGCCAAGCGCTGTAATGACACCTGCTGGGCCCATTTTTCTCCGTTTGAAGCCCGCTCGATTAAAAATTTCCTGAACCTGCCCGAGGAGCCCGGGCTGGAAGGCTTGAAAAAAGCGCTTAATTTCCGAATCTATGCGCGCATTAATAAACAAAGTATCATCGAAGAGGACTCGGGTAGTATCGTTTTTCAGATGAATGAATGCCGGGTGCAAAATGCACGCAAAAGAAAAGGCTTGGATGATTACCCCTGCAAATCAGGTGGGATGGTCGAATATACCTATTTTGCACGCAGCATCGATCAGCGCATTTCCACTGAGTGCATTGCCTGCCCGCCTGATCAGCATCCGGATGATTGGTATTGTGCCTGGCGCTTTTCGATAGCCGAAATCTAATCGATATTGTCCTTTTTATCCTTAATATTCCCGCTTATCAATCTTTCCACGGTGATTTCGTCCAGCCGTTCGAACATGGCTTTACTGGCTTCAATCCATACCCAGCGTGACAGACAATCCCCAGCCATATTGCAAACACCGCATAGCTTGTCCTCTGTTTCGGCACAATCCGTAATGGCCGCCGTTTTTTCAAGGGTACGAACGATATCCCCTATGGTGATGTCGGCGGGCGCCATTTTCAACATATGACCACCAAAGGCACCCCGCTGGCTCTGGATCAGTCCTGCATCCCGCAGAGTGCGGGTCAGGTGCTCAAGATACTTTAACGAAATATTCTGACGTTTGGATATGTCGCTCAGCGGAACGGGTCGGCTCTTTGCATTAATAGCCAGATCGAGGATCAACCGTGTCCCATACCTACTTTTTGTTGTCAGTCTCATTATTCACCCCAGTCGTCAATTTTTTTGAGACGGGGACCATCTTTGGTTGGTTGGATTTCGACTTGGGAAGACAGATATGGAATTTGGAGCCTTTTTTGAGTTCAGACTCGACATTGATGGTACCGCCATGCTGTTGGATAACACGATTGGCAATAAACAATCCCAGTCCAGTTCCCTGAGAACCTTTCGAGGTGAAAAACAGAGTAAACATTTTCTCCTTGGTCTCCTGATCCATACCCATGCCGTTGTCAGTAATAATAAAACAAATCCGATCGGCAGATAGCTCAAAGGCATCGAAAGTCACAACATGATCCTGTTTATAACGATCGTAGGCACAGGCATCGATGGCGTTTTCCACGAAATTGACCAAAGCAGCCTGCAACCAGGTTGGGTCGACATCAATAACTCCCAGGGTGGGCGAAATATTGGCCTCCAGTTTCACACCCAGTTTGGATGCAATGGCCAAGGCGTCTCCAACTACCTTGTCGGCCATTTCTGCAATATTGATGGATTGGTAATGAAGTTCCCTGGATTTGGCATAGTAGAGGATTTCCAAAACCATCTTGCGGATTCTGCCGGTCATTTGTTTGACCTGGTCGAAGGCCTTGTGGGTACGCGCCATATCGTTCTTTGCCAGGCCTGTTTCCAGCTTGTATATCCCGCCGTCCAAGGCCGTCAGCATGCCTCTAACGCCATGCGACATGGAGCCTATCATAAGACCCAGCGATGTCAAATGATCCTGAAGCTGTCGGATTTCTGTGATGTCGGTAGACATTTCCATGACCTGCGTGATCTCACCTTCACCATTTCGTATCGGCGCTGTCCAGGTCAGCACGTGATGCTGCTTGCCCGATTTTGAAGTAACGACCTCTTCAGTCGAATGCGAATTTCCATCGGCAAACGTATCCGCCACCGGGCACGTCTGGCAAACCGAGCCCCTGTGCTTATAAACAGCATAACAATGTGAACCGATTTCATCACCAAAATCCTGTTTAAACCTCTTATTGGTAGCAGTTAAGCGAAATGATCTGTCCTGCACGGAAATATAGCAGGGAACTTCATCGAAGAGCTGCTGGTATAAATGCTGAGTGTGACGCAGCAACTTCAACTTTTTCTTGGTGCTCTCGAGTTGCCTGTTCAGTTCTATCCAGGAGCGGGCCTGGTACAAGGCCATATCCAGGGCGGTACTTTTTACGGGCTTCAAAAGATAGTGCACTGCATCATATTTCAATTCGGCCATGGCCTGGTCGAACTGCTCAAGCGTTGTCATGATGATGATTTGAACTTGTGCATGGGTGGATTTGATGGATTTCAGGAATGCAGTCACCTCCATGTCTGGCAGACCCGGGTCAGCCAGAATGACCTGCGCCTCGATATTGTCATACAACACCGCGGCTTCATCGGGAGTGAAAGCCATATGGTTTTCCATCCGCTTTCGTTCCAAATAGACGCACAGCGCCCTGGCATGGCTGGCATCTTTGTCGATTATGAGAATTTCATGAGACATGTAGCGTTTCTTTGACAATCTTCAAAAGTTCGTCGCGATCAAACGGCTTGGTGAGGTAAGCCACCGCCTTACCAACAGCGTGATCCCCTCCTGAAAGACCACTGATGACAATAACGGGAATATTCTTCAAAGATTTGTCCTGAGACATCTTCCTGTAGAAGCGCGGTCCCCACTCATCAGGCATCTCGAGATCGAGTGTAATCAGGTCCGGAACTTCTTTTTTGGCAATTTTCAACCCTTCCTGGACATCGCGTGCCGTAAACGTTTTGAAGCCACTGTCCTCAAACAAGGAGGTCATGTAGTCGAGGATATTGGGGTCGTCGTCGACAATCAGTATTTTTTTCATTCATTCCTCTCTTTCACAATCAGATATCAGTATCATTGTAAATTGCAGGGTGTATCAGCGTGCCCGAATCATTTAAGACAGATTGGGGCTAGCGGTTGATGCTGATAACCGGGCAGCCGGCCCTGACAATAACCTGTTCGATGTTGCTTCCCAACCGGGTGTCCTCCCTGGAAGTCTTCTGGGTGTGGTGCGCCATGATGATCAGGTCGGCATGTTTTTCCCGGGCATATTTGACCACCTCCACATAGGGGATGCCCTCCCAGACTTCAAAGCTGTAGTCTTGAATACCGTTCATGTCCGGCAGGTATCGTCCGCGAATGCGCCGGAGAGACTCGCGAATCTGCGACTCGATTTCATCCTGCGTCAGAACTCTTCCCATGGTCATGCTGCCAATGTCGAGCGCGTGGAATATGTGCAGTTCGCACGACAGGGCCTTAGCCAGTTTTACGGCAAATTTGAAAGCGGCATCCGACGCTTTGGAAAAATCGGTACCAAACACGATGTTGGACATGCCCCCCCAGAAGGAAGCCGCTGGTCGGTTGACCACCAGCACTGGGCAGGGGGCCACCTTGGCAACCCGCTGAAGCGTTGACCCCACGATACTTTTTTTATACACAGATTCCTCGTTATCTCCGGTACTGCCGCCCATGACGATCAGATCCGGACCCCATTCGCGTGCCACCCTCAATATCTCACGATGCGGGAAACCGACGGCCACCTTGATGCTGGCTTTGGTGGCCGTTTCGAGTTGCTTGGCATAGTGCTCCTTGATCTCCTCTTCCACCCAGGCGATATATTCGTCGTCCAGAACTACCTTTTCCTTGGTCTTTACATCCAGCACCACCTGACTGAAACCGCGTGTGGGGACGCCCAATACATGAAAAATGGATATGCGGGCGCCATAGGCCTGGGCCATATTAAAGGCCACCCGTGCGGCATGATCAGAGGCTTCTGTTGCGGACGAGGCAAATAAGATCTTTTTAAACATAGGTCACCTCATTTGCGGGTTGCCGAAATAATCCAACACCCTATTCTTATGGTTTCAAGTGCTCAGGGACTTCGACCATACTGATCACCATGGGTTTGAGAAAAGACCATTCGATCCCAATCTTGTACTCTTCTTCCAGGTCGCGAATCGCATCCCAGCAGTTGTGGCAGGGAGCAATCACCATCTCCGCGCCGCTATCCAGGAGTTGATCCCGCTTGGTTATCAGGGCCTTGTTCCGCTGGGGACGGAAGATACCGATGCCGTTGAATCCGCCGCCGCCGCCGCAGCAGTAATTATGTTCTTTGTTGGGTGACATCTCCCTAAAATATCCGGGTTCGACTAGGTAGCTCATAATTTCCCGTGTGACCTCCTTTAAGCCATGGTTGCGGATGTAGTTGCAGGAATCCTGGAGCGTCACCGGCCGTTTCAGGCGGCGGGCCGGATCAATCTTGAGCTTGCCTTCTCTTAGCGCCTCAGCCAACCACTCGACATAGTGAATCGATTCCACGGGCGGTAAACCCGATTTTCTGCCGGCCCAGTAAGGACCCTCCACAACCGTGGCGCGGTGGGCATGTCCGCATTCGGTACCGACCATGCGTCTGGGCTTGAGTCGTTCCATGGCCGCATATACGCTCTCCACTTGCATTTTGCAGGCAGCCCAGTCTCCAGCAAACATGGCTAGGCTCGTCTGCTCCCATCCCTTGCTGGGTACGGTCCAATTTTCTCCGGCCAGATGAAAAAGGATGGCTGCCTCGGCAAGATCTTCGGGGTAATGTTTGACTTCCCTGGCATTGACCGTATAGAGAATATCGGCACCTTCCTTATCGACCGGGACCTCGAGACCCGGGTAGTCCTCTTCATACTCCTCCACCATCCATTCGAAGGTCTCCACGAAATCCTCATCGGTAACATCCATCTGAGCGCGGTATACGCGGTGCATGCCGGCCCCGACTTTTAGCTCCCAGGGGACAAAACCCTGTTGATAGCAGAGTCCTCGAAGGTAGCCAAACATGATACCCATATCAATGCCATGCGGACAGTACATGCCACATCGATTACAGCAGGTGCATTTGGCCCAGGCCGTTTCCATGGCCATGTGCATGAAGTCATTGTCCACCTTGCCTCGTCGCTTGACGATTTTGCCCAGGGTTGATTGAATCTTATAGGCCGGCACTTGGGTGGGATCGCAATCATTGATGAGGTAAAGAAAACAGCTGTCAGCGCACATACCGCAGTGGGCGCATATCTCCAGCCAGGTTTTCAATCTGGATTTGAGAGTGTTTTGAATTGTTTTCCAGAGCAGCTCGCTGTCGATCTCGAGCGCCTTCATCTCTTCATAGTATTGCTTTCCTCCGGTATCGCCCAGCAGCGCCTTGAGCTCTTCTTCTGTTTCCACCGGCTTTTTATTGCAAAAAGTACCTTCAGGCATGTTGTCTCTCTCCTTGCGTATTTTTATTAACCCCTGCGTAGTAACTCCCTCCCGGCAGGATAAATGGCCCGCCGGGGCTACCAGGCCAGGCCTTTTCCTTTCATGCCGCCACGCTTGATGGCATAATCCATGCCCAGCTGTGCTCTGGAAGCGAAAAACAAAACGATGTGAGACAATTTTGTAAACGGGATCGCTATCAGCAAGACCTCTCCACAAAAAATGTGTAGGGTCAACCAGAAGGCATAATTACCGACTTCATAGCGGGCCAGTAACCCGGTAATGAAAGGCGCCACCGATATGAGCAGGATGAGGTAGTCATAGCTTGTGGTGAGAATCCGCACTTCCGGCAGAGCTATTCGCCGGAGCACCAAAAAAAATGCACTCACCACAACGGCCCAGGACAGCACATCAGCCAAAAGCGGATTCAGAGTCAACAGTGAAAAACCGATTTTTTCCTTAAGAAAAAGGTTATGTGCGAGAAGAAACAAAGGCACCAGAACAGCTCCGATGTGAAATCCAAAAAAGATAACAGTCATAAACGGCTGTTTACGCCAGCCATAGGTGCCAAAGGGAATCAGCCATTTTATGATTGACTTTAGCGCTCCTTTGAGCCCTTGCATCGGATATGCCTTGTAGGCCACACGATCCAACTGCCAATTCAATCCCCTAAAATAGAGAACGAACCTGACCAGCATGCCGATCAGGAAGATGCCCAAGGACAACCAGAACATCGGGCCGGTTAGAAAATCGTACATCTATGCCTCCATCAATTAATAGCGTTCAGGAATCAAGGATTGGGAGGTAACAGCGATCATCGATCAGCATTACGCGGTTACCTGCTTAAGACCTTCAACTTAAGGTTAAAAGCAACCCCATGAACCCGCTAAACAATTTACTGTTATGTCAGAATGTGCGCTTCTTTTCATCCCTGCCGCTCAAAAACAGCCAGAACAAGAGCATCCCTACCAAGATACCCCCCACCAGGATATAGGTGATGTTTTTGGAGTGCAGCAGAAAATCATGCAATGTATGAAAGACGGTATCCATCTGGCCTCTAATCGATTGTAAGTTCCTGTGGGTTATTTTTTATTCTTAAACACGGCGCAGTTACGCTCCGAATATCGAGTATCGTTTTTAATGCTGCTGATAGTCCGGGTGTTCATATAAAATCGGCATGCGTGTGCAAATGAATCGATACGCTACGATACCGACGGTGACCACGAACACCGATATAGCGACCTCCATCCAGCTGGGGAAATAACGATCGGCTGACGGCAGGTGCCAATTAAACGCGATCAGAGAAATGTTCAGACGATTCAAAACAACCCCCAATACGGCGATGATCGAGGACCAGCGAACCAATCGCAGATTTTGCTCTCGAGCTGCAACAGCATAGATGAATGCCGGTAAGGCCACGAAACCCAGCAGTTCCAGCAGAAACCAGAGCCCCCATCCCGTGGCCAGGTAATGCCAATTGTTATCGATGGCAATACCAATTAATTTTATAGCGACATACCCCATCATAACGAAGGAAGCGGCCTTACCAAAACCCAGAGCCACTGCTTTGCTCTCCTTGAGATGGGTCTCGTCCATTTTGTCATGCAGAAACCGATGGGCCAGGGCCCCCTCCAAAATCACCATGGATAACCCGGCAAATATGCTGGAGACAAAAAAGAACACCGGCAGGTAGCTCGAATACCACAACGGGTGCAACTTAGAAGGTGCAATCATAAAAAGCGCCCCCAGCGAAGACTGGTGCAGGGTGGAAAGGATGACCCCGAATATAGTCAACACTAAAGTCAGACGCACCACCAGATTGCGAACCCTTTTGACTCCCAGCCATTCCAAGGCCGCTGGACTGTACTCGATAAAAAGTACAGTCAAGTAAAGGAAAACACACAGGGCCACCTCGTACAACAGGGAAGTGGTGCCCGGAGACAGGAATATCGGATAGGGCAGTCGCCAGGGCCGTCCCACATCGTAGTGCAGTGCCATTACCACCAGAGCATACCCTAAAAAAGCCGTCAGTATAGCCGGGCGGACGGCTGAGTGATATCGCTTCAACCCGAAAATGTAGCAAGCCGCCGAGGTGACATAGCCGCCGGCAGCCAGAGCGACTCCAACCAGCAGGTCAAATCCGATCCACACGCCCCAGGGATTGTTGTCATCCAGATTGGTGACCGCTCCCAATCCACCCGTGAAGCGTAACACGGTAAT
>JASFEV010000115.1:0-12962 GCA_050124655.1 Desulfobacterales bacterium | reverse complement strand
TGTTTTGCACCGCCAATTCGAATACCATCCTGTTATGAATTTGACATACATGCCGTATTGAATTATTTTCCTGTCTATCGCTAGTTGTCGGGTAAATGTTTTGCGGTTTAAACAAACACAAGGCTTCAGCGCTGGATTTAGGATCCTATAACATTAAAGATTTAAAACAACAATCATGAAAGTGCCGGCTACAAAATCCGCCTATCGTATGCGACGCCGACGCCTTAAGTCTTACGATTGCGACTGCTGCCGGCTAACATTTACCTTTTGCTGGACCTGTCGTTGTGGGTTCAGTATTTGTCAGGATTGTATGCAAGAAAACATGTGGGGAATGTCCTGCAATGGCATCACCTGGACATGCCCGGATTGCGGCGGACAAAATGGCTTTGGCAACCAATAATTATCGTTGGCCGGTTAGCCCGTTAGCCGGTTGGCCGGTTGGCTTGCCGAGGCATTTTTGCAAAAAAATGAAACTCTTCCTTTCTTTACGGGCTCAACCGGCTCAACTGGAAAACGGGCAAACGATGTGGAGAAACAGCTATGGCGGACAAAATCATTTCAATTGAAGAACAAAGCGGCGCTTTCCAGACGATATTTCAACGCGTCATGCGCATGGTGCCGGATCGGGATAAACAGGACAAAAAGCTACAAAGACTCATTGCCTTTCGTTTACGAATTGACGGTGAGGCGGCGATCAGTGAATATCTGATTAAAAAAATAAAAGAGGCGATAAAGTGTTCTTTCCATGGCAGCCTATATGACTATCTCAAGGATGATCTGCTTGAAAAGACATGTATCGGCGATGATATCGATGACGCACCGGCGGGCGCCGCGTGGAAAAAATAGTTGCTGTAGTAACAAGAAATGATAAAAAAGGACCGGAATCGGAGTGATACGAACGCCGGTCCACTTAAAGATTGGAAGATGTTAACGCTATGCACTATGAAGGCAACATTATACGACCTCCCAGCGAAGCCAACAGCATATTGCTGCAGGTGACAGTCGGTTGCTCGCGCAATAAATGTACCTTTTGTGGGACTTACCGCGGCGAACGCTTTCGAATAAAACCCGATGCCATCATAATGAAAGATATTGATTTTGCAGCCCAACACTGCAAACGGCAGCGCCGGGTCTTTTTATGCGATGGTGATGCACTCATTATTCCGCAGAAAAGGCTTCTTAAGATCCTTAAATCCATAGAAAAAAAACTGCCCTGGGTAACACGGATCGGACTGTACGCCAATGCTAAGGCCTTGAATATGAAAACCGTTGATGAACTCAAGGCGCTTAAAGCCCATGGGGTCGGTATTGTATATATGGGCCTGGAAACCGGTGACGATATGACGTTAAGGAAAATAAACAAAGGGGCCACTGCTGCGCAAATGATCGCAATGGGCCGCAAGGCCAAAAAGGCCGGCTTCAAACTTTCGGTGACCGTGTTATTGGGTATTGCCGGCCCAGAGCGCTCCCAGATTCATGCAAAAGAAACCGGACACGTCCTTTCAGAAATTGACCCCGACTACGTAGGCGCTCTGAGCTTAATGCTCATTCCGGATACGCCGCTTCATCAGGATTATGTGTCCGGAGCGTTTCGTCTGATCGAGCCACAGGAAATGCTGGCGGAGCTAAGAACCATGATTGCGAACACCCATTTATCCCGGGGTCTATTCCATGCCAATCACGCTTCAAATTACCTGCCGATCAGAGCCAGATTCCCGAAAGATAAGCAGACCACGCTGCAATTAATTGACGAGGCCCTGGAAGGCAAGGTGCCGTTGAAACCGGAATATCTGAGGGCACTGTGATCCGCAGTTGATGGGCCCAAAGCCCATAACGGGTGATTGAGACTTAAAAAGATTTCAAATAGTTGTAAACCTTGGAGTCTTGGAGTACTGGAGTAATGGAGTACTGCAGAATACTGAGTAGAAACTGCCACTGAGGCATTTGAGGCTTTTGCATACAAAGAATCTTGGTCTTTATCTCAAAGTGCAACAGTTCGATATCAATACTCCAACACTCCATTACGCCAGCTCTCCAGTGAGATTCTTTAATAAATTTTGACTTGCCACAAAGTGGAAATGAGCTATCAATCACTATATGCTGAACGAGGAACCTTATGGATCTCAAAATATTAATGACAACCTTCGGTTTGATTTTCCTGGCTGAGCTGGGAGACAAAACCCAACTGGCAACCTTCTGCTTTTCAGCCGATTGTGACTCGCGAATTTCGGTATTTTTAGGATCCGCCGGAGCTCTGGTGCTTAGCTCGTTAATTGCCGTTGTCTTCGGCGCCGGAATCAGCCGTGTGATCCCAACGATGTATATTAGAATCGGTGCCGGAATTTTCTTTCTCGTCGTGGGAATATTGACGTTATATACTTCCGTACGCGCCACAAATGCCCTCTAGCAAAGAGCTCCAGCAAATGTATTTCGATCGTATCGCTGAAAATAGGCGCCCTATGTCCAGCAAAGGCAAACATGTACCACTGACATCCATACCATTTTTTCGCAGCGGCCCATCCGCCGGCACATTATTGATGTTGGCTTCCGCTTTTTTATTCTCCGTTCTCGATGGCCTTATCAAGCTTTTGGGGCCCGGATTCCGAATCTGGGACATTGCCTTTTATCGATTCGGTTTTGGTTTGGTCATTTTAATTGGCATAATGGGTTGGAAACAAAATCCTTTTAAGACCCGCAACCTCAGACTCATGATCATTCGGGGGATCACCGGAACCACCGCCTTTTTGTTGCTGGTTCTTGCCATTCGGCTTATTCCATTATCGACGGCCTTAGTCTTGTTTTTTTCCTTTCCCGCTTTTGCGGCACTTTTTTCTTTCTTATTTTTCGGTGAGCATATCTCAGTGGCCCAAATCGGCTGCGTATTGGGCGCACTGGTCGGTGCTAGCATTTTATTTGATTATCAAATATCAGAGAATCTATGGGGACAGGCGGCCGGCTTGGCCTCCGGCATCTTTGCCGGAGTTACGGTTTGTCTTATCAAAAAATTAAGGGAAACAAATGGAGCGCCAATCATTTATTTGTATTTTTGTCTGTTGGGTGCTTTGATCACCTTTCCGATGTTTATCAGCAATCCTCATCTGCCACGGTCGGTCATCGACTGGGTGATGATTGGCGGCATTGTCTTTACCGCGCTTGGCGCCCAACTGCTGATGAATCAAGGGTTTCAGTATTGCAAAAGCTGGGAAGGCGGCCTTATCTTGACCAGTGAGGTCGTATTTACGGCCGCGCTGGGTATTTTATTTTTAGGTGAAATCTTCAGTTGGCGTTTTGGGTGCGGTGGTTTGCTGATCATCGCCAGTGCCGTTTTTAGTAATTTTGCGGGAGACCGCAGTGCCCCTATTTGCTCAAAAGGTCAGTCACGGCGATTGCCTCTGCTATAAACCGATGGAGGCGGTTGTTATTTTGTTGAGAATTGTTTAAAGAAATAAGCGCCATTTGGGGTATGGAATCCACAACGGGACTGAAGCACAGCGCACGTGTTCGTAAACGATAACCATTGTCGTATCGACAATTGAACGCAAGTGATCTTGGAAAGATCGAGGTAAAAATGAAAAGCACTTTTTTGGCGATAGTGGTGATCGCGCTTGTCGGTATGGGCATCTGCGATGCGCAGGAATCGCAGCATCAACAACCTTTGCTATGGCCCTCGCTGATGAGCGACATCAAAATCGCCCAATCGCTGAATTTTTGCGGCGAGCCAGTTGCTCTGGATGTTCAAGAAGTGCATGAACGCTTGGAAAAAGAATTGCTGCTCACCATTTGGAATCGGCCTCAAGTGGCGCTATGGATAAAACGCTCCCCGCGGTATCTACCCATAATTGAAAAAATGCTCAGTGAAAACGATATGCCCGATGACTTGAAATATGTAGCCATTATCGAAAGTGCGCTTCGCCCTCATGCGGGCTCACGCAAGGGCGCCATCGGCTTCTGGCAATTTTTAAAATCAACCGGCCAAAAATACGGTCTGAGAATAAGCACCGAAATCGATGAGCGCCGAAATATATTCGCTTCAACTCAAGCTGCGATTAACTACTTTAAAGAACTTTACACATTACTGGGTTCCTGGACGCTTTCGGCTGCAGCCTATAACATGGGGGAAATCGGTCTGCAAAGTGAGATCGTATCTCAAAAAACAGAAGACTACTACCAGCTTTACCTACCACTTGAAACCCAGCGGTACGTTTTCAGAATTCTGGCAGCAAAAATGATAATGGAGGATCCTCAGCGATTCGGTTTCCGATTTACTGAGCAGGATCTTTATCCACCGCTGGCATTTGATCGCATTCATATCGAATGCTTTCAAGATACACCGATCCAAGTTGTCGCCCAAGCTGCCAACACCTATTTTAAGGTAATCAAAGACTTGAACCCTGAACTCCGCGGCCATTTCTTAGCGGCCGGTATGCATTCACTTTTAATTCCCAAGGGTTCAGCCGAGGGATTTGATGCGCGCTTCAAGCAGCTCGTTCAACAATGGCAGGCAACCAACCAAGAGCGGGTGTATGTTGTTCAGCAAGGCGATAACTTGACCAGCATTGCCGACCGTTTCAATGTTCCGCTGCCGGCACTGCTTATCTGGAACCGCCTGGATGGCAAAAAACCGATTCATCCGGGTGATCGGCTGGTTATTTATCCGAATGCCCAGAATCAATAATATAGCCATTGCCTGACCCGTTAGCGTTGCGGCAGCTGAATTTTGCGTTTTTCTGGATCGGTCTGCTGGCGGTAAAAGATGGCCGTATGGCCGATCATACCCACCAACTGACAATCCACTTCCGCCGCAACCGCTTCGGCAGTGCTGCGTTTCTGTTGTCTGTCTTTAAATTCAACAAACTTTACTTTGATCAGCTCATGTGCCCCGAGAGCTTCGTGAATCGCTTCAATCAGACTAGCGGTTAAACCCTTTTGACCGATAAAAACCACAGGCTTTAATCGGTGGGCGAGTGCTTTGAGAAACTTTTTCTGATAACCTTTCAATTCCTGCATTCCAATATTCCACCCGAAAGGAGAGCCGGACATGCCAGACACCAAACATCCCCAGGAAGCCAAAAAATTTGAGATTCAAGCCTATCGGCGCCCAAAAGATCGAAAAGCGTTGAGCAGAACGCATGTCGCATTTTCCGGATCGCCGCAACGGCATCCCTATGACAAAGATAAAATCATATTGATTGCCGATCCCTATAGTTCCCATAACGTATTTTACGAATTTTATAAAGATGATATCGCCTACGTGGAGGAATTGCCGAATATCGTCAACCTGGAAGGAGAAACTATCACCATGGTTCGGGCGTGGATCAAGAAAATGAGCATCGGTATGCGATGCTCACCGTTCATTGTCGAAGATATTTCCACCGGTTCAGGTGACCGCAAGATTTAAGTCTTCAAGCCAGAATTGGCGCAGAAGATACGCGCTGCTCTGAAGTTTAGTTGTCGGGAAATTACCGGCCACATCTTAAGCAACCCATATTATAGCACTTTAATGATCACCAGCGTTGCATCATCATCGATTTTGAGTGGCTGGCAAAATCGATCCAGGGAATCAAAAACGGCATCCAGAATGGCGACTGCCGGTTGATCAGCCATGTTGTTGATGACCTGCAGCAACCGTTGGGTGCCGAACATTTCACCACTGTCATTGACCGCCTCTTTGATGCCATCGGTCCCAATCAAGATAATCTGGCCGGAACTGATCAGTTTCTGATATTCCTTATAGGCAGCGTCTTCCATGACCCCCAGGGGCAACCCTTCGCCGGAAAGCAATTCGGGGGAGTCCGCAGCTGTCGGTGTCCACAGGATGGCCGGTTCATGCCCGGCCTTGACCCATCGGATACTTTTTTCTTTGGTGTCAAGCTCACAATAAAACATCGTCATAAATAAATTCAGCTGTTCAACATCCTGCACCAGCCGTTTGTTCACGTCGGAAATAATGGCAGCACATGCCGTAGGGGTCGTCTGGATGCGCTCTCTGAGAAAGGCACGGGCCGTTGTCATCAGCAATGCAGAGGGGATGCCGTGATCGGTTACATCGCCAACGACAATGCCGAGTTTGTCTTTGCCGTTTGCAGGCGGGTATAAAAAGTCATAATAGTCACCACCGGTTTCATCGCACCAAATGCTGCGGCCGGCGATATCAAATCCGTCAAAATCGGGATCTGATTTCGGCAACAGTTCTTGTTGAATCTTGCTGGCCTGCTGCAGTGACATTTTAAAATTATTGAGCTGTTGTTGGTGGGAAACGACTTTGTGATATTTTTGGATGGCGCTTTGAATGGCTTGGCTCAGTGTATCGGCCGCACACGGTTTAGGGTGAAACTGAAAAATATTACCCTCGTTTACTGCTCGAATAGCGGTCGGCATATCCGCCGTGCCGGTCAGCATCATGCGGACAGTATCCGGACTGTTTTTTTTGACGGAGGCTAAAAATTCAATACCATTCATGCCCGGCATCATATAATCCGAAACAATTACGGCATAGGGTCCATTCTCTTGCACCTGTTTCAAAGCCTCTTCACCACTGAGTGCGGTGTCAATGCGAAACTGATTTCGTAGCTGGCGCTTAAGTCCGGCAAGGACCATGGCATCGTCATCGACCAGTAAGACTTTATCTTTCATTACCCTTTCCTCTCTGCGAGATCTTTACACATCAGTTGCCAGTCATCTATGCGATGGCCAACCCCCAGATATTCAAGATACCCGCGATCCAGTTGTTTTAATTCCCCGCAACCATTGTCGTCATTTTTCAAACGGTCATACGCATCCCCAAAATGCACGGCGGTCAGAAGTCCGGTTGAGCTGGCCAGGCTTTTCCCAGGGCAATGGTGGAAGGCAATGGCTTCAATGACCGGGTAGTCCACTCCCCATAGCCCCATTAAATAGGCGCCGATTTCTGCGTGGCTGGTTCCAAACATATCATTTTCAAGCTCCCACAGACTGCGTTTATTTTGCCGGGCTTCAATTAAAATCTTTTGATAGGACTCTTGAAAATTGGCGACCAGAATCAGTTTTCCCAAATCGTGAAACATGCCGGCCATCAACGCGTTGTTAATCAGGTATTTATCCAGGCGCTCTTCTTTGGAGATGGTTTGCGCAAACATGCTGACCGACATACTGTGATTAAAAAGCGCGTCAAAATTAAACCAGCTTAATTTTTTCTGATTAAATTCGGAAAAAATCTTGACCGAAAGCACTAACGCTTTGATGGTTTCCGTCCCCAGCAGCATGACCGCCTCTTTGGGATTGCTGATTTTGCGAACAAGCCCGAAAAATGCCGAGTTGACCACCTGTAGAATCTTGGCCGTCATCGCCAAATCCGCGGCGATAATGTCTCCGACTTTTTTTACCGAAGGATCCGACGACTGCAACTCATTGATCACTTCGGAATAAATGGCCGGCAGGCTGGGAAGGGTCTCGGTCTGTGAAACAATGCGTTTGATGGATTCATCTTCCAGCAGATTTCGTAGGCCAAATAGTTTGTTTAAGGTATGTTTTAAAATCTCAGCATCACAGGGTTTGGAAAGACTTTGATGCGCCAGTTGTACCGATTTAAATGTCGTTTCCTGTTCCACCTGCCCGGAAAGAATAATTCGCACAAGCTGCGGATGCCGTTGCTTGACTTCAGCAAGCAGCTGGGCTCCATCCATTTCCGGCATTCTTAAATCAGACACGACAACATCGAATGGTGCACCGTCCAGGATGTCCAGCGCCTCCTTGCTGCTGGTTGTAAAGTGCATCTCCCATTCAGCACGCATCTTTCTGAGCGACCGTTGAAGTCCTTTAAGGACCATGGGCTCGTCATCAACAAATAAAATACGTCTTTTGTTTTGATCATTCATCTACGGAATTATGGGTATCTATCGGCAGCCGGATCACGAAAGTGGTGCCTTGGTTTTCTTTAGTTTCAATATCAATCGTGCCGTCATGTTTATCAACGATCACAGAATGGGCAATCGCCAATCCTTGTCCGGTTCCGCGACCCGGTTCTTTGGTGGTAAAGAACAGGTCAAATATGCGATGGCGGATGTGCTCCGGGATACCGGCACCAGTGTCGCTGATTCGAATTTCAGCCTGATTTGCGGCGAAGTGACTGCTGATCGTAATTGTCCCTTTGGCTGATGAATTGCCCGCATTTGAATCAGCGATGGCATGGGCGGCATTTACAATCAAATTCAATATCACCTGGTTAAATTCTGCGCGATGGCACGGCACCATCGGTAAAGCGGCATCGAAATCGGTTTTCAAATCGGCCACATATTTCCATTCATTGCGCGTTATGGTGATGGTTTTTTCAATTTCTTTATTAATATCAACGGGTTCTTTTTCAGCACCACCTGGATGGGCAAATATTTTCATGGCCTGCACGATGCGGGTAATCCGATCGACGCCTTTCAGCGTCTGCTCGATGGCCAGTGGGACTTCTTCCTCCAGATAGGCGATATCCAACTCCTCTAACTGCGCTTCAATTTCTTGAATGCGTTCTGCGTTTAATGTGCCGGATTTAGCGGCATGAATGGGCTCTTTATACAGGTTGCAGGCTGCGATCAAATCGCTGAAGGCATCCTGCAGAAAACGGGTGTTGTCGCCGACAAATTGGGTCGGGGTGTTGATTTCATGGGCAATCCCAGCGGCCAGTTGGCCGATGGCTTCCATTTTCTGAGACTGATGAAGTTGCGCTTCAAATTTTATTCGATCGGTGATATCGGCACCAATTATGGTTAGGCCTGCAATGCCCTGATGGTTGTCTTTGAAGGGTGTGATGGAGAGTCCCAAGTATCGATCCTCGCCATCGGCATTGCGATAGTGAATGTTATCCACGCGGACATTACAGCCGCCAGCCCGACTTTTAGACATACCATCTGATATTTTATCCCAATCCCATTCCGGGCCGCATTGGTCCAGGCTCGATCCCATCACATCAGTTGCGGGTATAGAAAATAACTGAGCGGCGATTGCGTTCCAATGAATGACCTCATTTTTACGGTTTAAACCAATCAGAATGGTCGGCAATGATGAAATCAGATGCTCGATTTCGCGATGCGCCTGTTTAATCGTTTGTTTGGCCCTTTTGCGTTTTTTAATTTGACGATTGAGTTCCTCGTTGGATTTCACCAACTCGGCGGTTCGATCCCGCAACAGTTTCTCAGCACGATTCTTATCCGTTAAATCCAACAGAACACTGATCGTACCGTCAACCTGCCCATTATGATCGGTAAAGGTCGAACGGCTCAACAAAAAATCACGCTGAACACCGTCAGCACAGCATATGGCCGCTTCGTATGTCTGTATTCCGGCTTGGCTGAGCAGTTTTTTATCGTTTTCCAAGCAAATATCCGTTAATGCTTGCGGAATAATGTCAGGCAGGTCAAAGAGCGATTGTCCGACAACATCTTCACAGCGGGTTCCCAGTACTTTTTCCGCAAATGCGGTGTTGCAATCCATGAACACACCGTTTTTATTTCTAAAAAATGCCGGATTGGGGATCGTATTGATCAGTGTGGAAAGAATCTGATGAGAACGATTCAGTGGTTTGGAATTTTTAATGGTTTTGTTCATTTTATTTTTAAGTCGTGAATATGATAATACTTTTTTAATAGGACGCCCAACAAACGCTAAACACGTTGCCATCGATCTTCAAATGGGAATGTGCAGCCCGACACTTCAAAGGTTCATCTGCAATAAAATCAGCGGAATTAGACACTATTCTTATCGGCCCAAACAGCCAAAATCTTTACCTGTTTGTCTTTCTAATCTAATCAATTTCAAAATAACACGATATGGACGCCTTTAGCGGTGAATGTCTATGCTCAGTCGTCTTGTATAACCGACTTATCTATCTAACTGCCAGTTATTCATTAAATTTAGCCAGACATGGCTGTTTTATTGACAAACATTAAAAATTTAAGGTAATTCAGGCATTCGAAAATAGAAAAAAGAACCGGAGACAGCAATATTTAAAAGGGGGAAAACCATGTTTTGTAAAAGACCTATTCAGATTTATATTCTTCTCTTAACGGCTTTCATGCTGATCTTTTTTCAATGGTTCGGTGTTGCAGGTGCCAAGGAAACTGGCGCAGCAGAGAAAAAGCCTGCCCGACGCATCACCATGGCGGTAGAATATCCCGGGATTCAAATTGCCAAAGGAGAAGATGAGGTCAGTATGGACGTTATATTTCATAATAAGGGAAAATCAGACGAAAACGTAAGCATTTGGATCGAAGAGAAGCCAGACGGTTGGGATGCCCGGATCAAAACCTATCGGTATTCCATTACCGGCGTTCACGTTCCATCCGGCGATGACAAAAGCCTTACCTTTGAAGCTGATCTACCAAAAGATGTGAAACCCGGTGATTACCGATTTCGAATTGAGGCCAAAACGCTTGATGGTCGGTTCAAAATGTCACAGCCGTTTACGATAACAGTTACCGCCGAGGAAGGCAAATCAAAAGAACCCAAGGGCGTTAAGCTGACGACATCCTATCCGGTCATCCGGGGGCCATCGGATGCCACTTTTGAATTTTCTCTGGAGGTCGATAGCAAGTTAGATGAAGATGCGGTTTTTGATTTGCTGGCTAAAGGTCCCCAGGGCTGGGATGTCAATTTTAAACCGGCTTACGAAACCAAGTATATATCCAGCCTGCGCATTAAGGGCAATCAGAGCACCAGCGTTGCCGTGGAGGTAAAGCCCGCAATGGGCGCTGCCGCCGGTGAATATCCCATCAACGTGCGGGTTAGCTCCAACAATGCCAATGCCGAAGCCAATTTGATGGTCATCCTTACCGGTACTTACGGAATTGAGCTCGGAACGCCGGACGGATTGTTATCTTTAAACGCCAAACAGGGCAGACCGTCCAATGTATCTTTTTATATTAAAAACACCGGATCGGCTAAAAACAGTGGGATCAAATTTTTGTCCTTTAAACCGGAGAACTGGAAAGTGGAATTTAAGCCCGAACAAATCGACGCTATCGAACCCGGAGATTTGAAACAGGTGGAGATGATTATTACGCCCTATGAAGATGCCCTGGTTGGAGATTATTCGGTCGGTGTAAAGGTTGAAGGCGAGAAAGCCGCCAAAACGCTTGAGTTCCGAACAACCGTAAAAGCCTCGGCAGCCTGGGGCTGGGTGGGTATCGGCATTATTGTTTTCGTCATCGCCGGACTCTTCGGTTTATTTCGCTGGTTAGGGAGGCGTTAAAATGGAGACCCAATCCGTCATTAACACCCAGGAGCTGACAAAGATCTACAGCGGTCGGCCAGCTGTTGATCGGCTGTCATTTACCGTGAACGAAGGTGAAATCTTTGGCTTTTTAGGACCCAACGGTGCCGGAAAAACGACAACACTGCTGATGTTGCTCGGTTTGACGGAGCCAACCAGCGGTACAGCAAAAGTGCTGGGTTGGGATCCCACCCGGGAGCCGATCAAAGTCAAATCAAAAATCGGGTATCTGCAGGAAAACATGGGATTTTACTCAGATTTAGATGCCAGGCAAATGCTGCGATTTGTTGCTGAATTAAACGGTTTTGTCGGAAATGAGGCAGATGAGCGTATCGAAGGTGCCCTTGAGACGGTGGGTCTTGCTGATGAGGCGGCCAAGAAAATTGGGGTTTATTCCCGCGGCATGCGGCAGAGACTCGGCATTGCTGAGCTACTGATAAAGGATTCTCAGGTTGCTTTTCTGGATGAGCCGACGCTGGGTTTGGATCCGGATGCCACCAACCGCATGATCGAACTGATTCAGAGCCTGTGCCGTGACAAGAAAATAACCGTGCTGCTGTCCAGTCACCTGCTGCACCAGGTCCAGAAAATATGCCACCGGATCGGTATTATGATCAAAGGGCGAATGGTGGCTCAGGGGCCCATAGATCAACTGGCCAAAGAAAAGTTCGGTATAGGCAAAGAAGCATATTCGTTGGAGGAAATTTACATGAAATATTTCCAGGAGGCATAACCATGCAACGCCTTAAAGTGATTATTCGAAAAGAACTGGCCGATCATTTTAGCAGTTATCGATTTGCCATCATATTTGCATTGATTGCCATGGTTAGCCTGATCACCGCATACATGGTGGGCTTAAATATCAGAAAGGAACTGGAGGGAGTGGCCAAGCCACAGTTCATATTTTTGATGCTTTTTACGTCTACAGGAGCCATTTTCTCCTTGGTTCAGTTTGTAGCGTTCTTTGGACCTTTGGTCGGGCTGATCCTTGGTTTTGATACGATTAACCGCGAAAGAAATGAAGGCACTCTGAGTAAATTGCTCTCTCAGCCGATTTATCGCGACACGGTGATTAATGGTAAGTTTTTGGCTGGCGTTGTGATGATAACGGTGATGATGGTATCCATTGTATCTGTGATTACGGGTCTGGGGCTAATCGTCTTAGGCATCGTGCCAGGTGTCGAAGAGCTTTTGAGAATCTTTATCTATCTGATTATCAGTATCATCTATATATCTTTCTGGCTGGGCATTGCCATTTTATTTTCAATTCTTTTTCGCAGCACGGCCACATCAGCTCTAGCCGCCTTGGCGGTGTGGATATTTTTTTCCTTTTTTGTATCGATCGGTGCCAATATTTTGGCCAATGCGTTGACACCGGAGACAGAACTAGCTAGTGCCGATGACATTTTCTGGCGGGCCAAGGTCGTCAAAGCGTTTACACTCACCTCACCCATGGAACTCTATACGGATGCCACTGCCACAATTATTGATCCCATGCGAAAATCGGCCCGCTCGATTGTGACCATGGGACCGATGGAAAGTTTTTCCATGTCGCGATTTGCAGGGCCGCTGGGGTTGAGTCAAAGTATTCTCATCGTTGTACCTTATATTATTTCCCTTGTCGCTATTACCATCATTTGCTTTGCCGTTTCTTATATCGTTTTCATGCGCCAGGAGATTCGGTCCCTGTAGCTTTGGCCATATGCCTGTTATTCAGCATTAGGGTTTC
>JASFEV010000114.1:0-12989 GCA_050124655.1 Desulfobacterales bacterium | reverse complement strand
TCATTAAAGTAGCCATAGCCACCGTGCAGCTGCAGGGATTCGTCGACCACTTCCACTGCGATATGACAAGCGTACATCTTGGCAATGGCGGTTAGCTTAGTATCCGGCTTGCCCTGATCCAGCAGCCATGCGGATTTGTATGTCATGTTGCGGGCCGTTTCGACCTTGGTGACCATTTCGGCAATTTTAAACTGGGTGCTCTGAAACGCACCTATCGGACGGCCAAATTGTCGCCGGCCTTTGACATGTTTAACCGCCATATCCAGCGCCCCCTGGGCAAGCCCGACGCCATGGGCGGCGACATAGGCCCGGGAATGATCGAAGAATTTCATCAGCTGAATAAAGCCGTTGCCTTCCACACCGATCAGGTTTTCCTGAGGAACGCGGCAGTTGTTAAAATAAATCGCGGCTGTATCCGATGCCCGCAGCCCCATTTTACCGTGCATGGGCTCGGATTTATAGCCCTCACGATCGGTTTCCACTAGAATGATGCTGTGCCGGCCGGTTTTGGAAGACGCATCCGGATTGGTCAGGCAGTATACGAGCATATGGGTTCCCACTGTTCCGTTGCCGATCATCACTTTGCTACCATTGATGATGTAGTCATCGCCGTCTTTGACCGCCGATGTGGTGGCCGCTGCGGTGTCGCTGCCGGCATCGGGCTCGGTGATGGCAAAACCTAATATTCCATCTGCATTGAAAAGAGGGGGTAGGTATTTCTTTTTTTGCTCTTCAGTACCAAAAAGCAGCAGTTCTTCGGCGCCAAACGATACCGAGCACAATTCCTGGGCAATACCCGGATCAACCTTCCAGAATTCTTCGAGCACCAGCGCCTGTTCGAAAAACCCGAGTCCGGGACCGCCGTATTCTTCGGGAATGAAAAGTCCGATCAGATCCAGTTTGCGGGCTTTTTTTAGGATTTCAGCCGGAAAGGTCTCATTGATGTCATACTCGAGGGCAACCGCCGGAAACTCGCCCAACGCAAATTCTCGGGCGGCTTTCTGGATATACTGTTGTTCTTTGGTCAGATCAAAATCCATGTTTATTCCTTTCAAAAAAAATATTCGGAAAGATATTGGAGTAATGGAGTATTGGAGTGTTGGAGTGTTGCATAAGACCAAAAGATGACCATCAACATCTTTTTTCCAGTACGCCAACCCGGCCTTCGTAGCTGAAGCTACTTCGGCGGAGTAGGCTACTCCAGTACTCCACTACTCCATCCGTTTCACCTAACTGATAGTGAAAAAAATGACGAGCATCAAATAGCGTCACCTTGTTAATTTTAGAGCGGAATATTCCCATGCCGCTTATTGATCGCGGGTCGTTGTTTGTTGCGCAGCATTCTGAGTGCTTTAATCAGCTGGGGTCGTGTTTCCTCGGGTTTAATGACACTGTCCACCAGCATATTGGATGCCGCATGGTAAGGGTTTGAATATTTATAATCATATTCATCGATGCGTTGCTGTCTGAGCGCCTCGGGGTTTTCAGCGGCCTGGATCTCTTTGCGAAAGATTAAATTGACGGCTGCCGTCGTATCCAAGACCACCAGTTGGGCGATGGGCCAGGCCAGCATCAGATCGACCCCCATACCGACACAACACATACCCATTACCGCGCCGCCATACTCCTTGCGCAATGCCAGGGTGATTTTGGGTACCGTGGCTTCTGAATAGGCGTAGAGCATTTTAGCGCCATGACGGATAATGCCGGCATGCTCCTGGGTTACACCGGGAAAATAACCGGGAACATCAACGAAATTGATCAAGGGAATATTGAAGGCATCACAGAATCGAATAAAGCGCGCGGCTTTGTCGGAGTCATCAACATCCAGACAGCCGGCTTTGATCCGCGGTTGGTTAGCAACAATTCCGACTGTATGGCCATCCATGCGGGCAAAGCCCACAATGATATTGAGCGCATAGCGGCATAAAACCTCGAAAAAGGTTCCCTGATCCACAACCCGCTCGATGACCTGGTGCATGTCGTATGACTTTTTAAAGTCGGCCGGGACGATTTCTTTGAGCTTTTTATCGATGCGCTCCGGATCATCATCGCTTTTAACGACCGGCGGATTTTCAGTGTTATTGGAGGGTAGATAGCTTAGCAGTTTTTTAATGATGGAAATACATTCTTCATCGCTTTCGGCCACAAAGTGGGCGGTGCCGGTTATTTCGCTATGCACTTTAGCCCCGCCGAGCTCCTCCAGGCTGATGTCTTCACCGGTGACGGATTTGATGATCCCCGGCCCGGTGATGACCATATGGCTTTTGCCTTTGACCATGACAATAAAATCTGTTAGCGCCGGCGAGTATACCGCCACACCCGCACTGGAACCCATCATGCCGGTGATTTGGGGAATAAGGCCGGAAGCAGCGGTATTGCGGTAAAACATGCCGGCAACCCCCCTAGATGCGAAGAACCCTTCATGCAGGCGGCCGCCACCGGAATCATTTAGCGCCACCAAGGGCGCTTTAACCTTTATGGCTTCATCCATGATGCGGCAGATTTTCTGGCCGTGGATGGTGCCCACAGAGCCTCCCAGCACCGTAACATCCTGGGCGTAGGCAAACACCAGCCGGCCGTCGATGTTTCCATAACCGGTAACCACACCATCACCGGGTACTTTCTTTTCCTGCATGCCAAAATCCATGGATTGACTTTCAGCAAGCTTGTTGACCTCAACAAAGCTACCCAGGTCGTAAAGCAGGTCCAGCCGCTCTCTGGCCGTTAATTTGCCGCGATCATGTTGTCGGTCAATCGCTTTCTGACCACCGCCCATTTCGGCCTGTTGCTCTAAGGTCGCCAACCGCTCCAATTCACTTTGATGTGTTTTGGCTTTCGTCATGGCTGCTGTTCCTTTGTATTTTGTTCGTATAGGTCTTCAGTGGTGTGATCGATCTTTGTATACTGTATACCAGATAAAGGTGTCAATTATAAAGTGGGACCGATGAAGGTCGTAAGTATCTGATATTATTTAGAGCCAAAAACCATACAGACGCAGTATGCGCTGAAGGGCACGGTGGGCCGACTGTTTATTTGTTTTTCATTTTTGTTTGGGATAAGCAAAAGGAAGAGGGCAGATCACCCATCCGATGATCTGCCCCAAAGTGAAAGGATGGGATGTACACGAAATGCGTATGAATCATTTAGCTTCAGCTTAGGATTAAACAAAATTTTTAATTTCGTTTTAGAAGTTTGTCTTAAGTGTGTTAGGAGGAAAAAAGTTCGGGCAGCCCATCATCGCGATAGGCTGCCCATTGAGAAACGGAAAGACAGCGATGCCTAGAGGGAAGCACCGAATATTATATGCACAAAGGGATGTGAATATATTATTAGACTATCATTCGAATTTGATTAAAAACCTATGTTTAAAAGCGCATTCTAATAGAAATCCGTTGATCGCTAAACGGTGTGCCATTATAAAAGGCAATAACGCATCCATATGCGAATTGCAGCGTTGATAAACTCATGATTCGATGAAACCGAATAGTGAATGAAGGCGTCCATATCATGCAGCGGGAGGTCATTTGTGAATCATCAACTTTTATTGATTCAGCGCCGGGACAATGTTTGTACGTTGACACTGAATCGGCCGCAGAAGAAAAATTCCCTTTCTCTTGAATTAGTTGAAATGCTCGGCTCTACTTTGAAAAAACTGGCTGACAACAATGAAGTGCGGACCCTCGTTCTGCGCGGGGCAGGGGATGTGGCCTTTTGTTCAGGTTTTGACATCGGTTCGCTACCCACGCAATCCAAAGGGGATGCGAATCAAAGATTAAAATCACTGGATCAGGTTGAGATGTTGTGTCAACATCTGGTCAATTTTCCATACCCGGTGATTGCCATGTTGAACGGGCTTGCGTTTGGCCTGGGATGCGAACTGGCCGTGTGCTGCGACATTCGCATTGGTGCCGAGGATATTCGCATAGGAATGCCGCCCGCCAAACTGGGAATGGTTTACCCCTGGATGGGTTTGCAGCGGTTCATTCAACGCATTGGGCTGCAAAGCACCAAGGAGATGTTTTTTACCGGCCGTACCTATAGTGGCACGCGGATACAAACGCTGGGACTGGTTGATTATCTTGTTCCCCGGTCTGACTTGGAGGAATTTACCACAGAAATGGCGTTGGAAATTGCCGGTAATGCGCCACTGGCTTTGAAAGGTATCAAAAAAGTCATCCACATGTTGATGCAAGCCAACCGACTGGATAATAATCAATCCAATGAAGCCCAAAAAATCTTTAGATCCGCTCTGGCAAGCGAAGACATGCAGGAAGGACAGGCAGCTTTTTTGGAGAAAAGAAAGCCACGCTTTAAGGGCAAATAGCCAGCGTTTGGCCTGTTGAGCCGGTTAAGCCCGTTGTGCCCATTATAATAAGGTTAGGTTTCTATTTTATATAAAATGAAAACGCATGATCAGTATAACGGTCATTGAATTCAAACTATTAATATTTTATGTAACCGATTTGCGTTCTTCGGTTCTAAAATCAAAAAAATAAAATTGGGTTTGCCGGTTTAGCCCGTTGAGCCGGTTGAGCCCGTAAAAAAATATTTCTGGCTTTTTAAACCGGCAAACGGGCTAACGGTGAACGAATAAAGCTAATAAACATTTTAAGTAAATTATTTTCGTTACCTGGTTTTTGATTGAGAAACAAAAACTGAGGCTGTCATAAAAATCGCAGATCGCGTCCAAGGGCAAGGCGCAAAACGATTCGAAAGTGGAGCATACACTTTAGTATTCGAGCATTTCGAATCGGTTTGTAACACAGCCATTGGGCGTTAGATGCATTTTTAGGATAGCCTCAAAGGAGGGAAGAATGGAACCAACAAAGTACAAAGCAGAAGATCTATTTGAATGGGTAATCCAAGAGGGCGAAGAATTTTTGCTGCTGGATGTTCGCGTCAATGAAGAGTTTGATCGCTTTAAGGTCGAAGGACCTTTTCTTTCCGAGATGGTCAATGTTCCCTATGTGGAATTTGTAGAACATGAAGAAGAAAGCGTCGCCAAAGTGCCCCGGGCTGAAAAAATCCGAATTGTGTGTGCCAAGGAGGGTTCTGCCAAATATGTTGGTGAAATCTTACTGAATCACGGTTTCAAAGATGTCGGCTTTCTCGAAGGCGGCATCAAGAGCTGGGGCAATATGCTGGTACCCAAGCTGGTGGCAGCCGAAGACAGGTATCAACTATTCCAGTTCATTCGTCCAGGCAAGGCTTCCTGTAGTTACGGCCTCATTTTTGGTGACGAAATGGTGCTGTTCGATCCAACACGCAACACCGATTTTTACAAAGAATTCGCTGATAAACACGGGGTTAATATCAGCAAGACCTTTGAAACCCATCTACAGGCGGATTACATATCCGGCAGCAAACAAATCGCATCTGAAAGCGGAGCTGTCATTTTGGGACATGAAAACGACTTTAAAGGTGCGGCTTTTCCCTATGAGAAGATAGCAGATGAGGCTGTTTATCCGTTCTCCGAGGGCGGTCCTGAAATCAGAGCCTTGCATATGCCGGGACACACCCCGGGCAGCACTTCATACCTGATTGACAATAAATATCTGGTTTCCGGCGACACAGTTTTCATCCTATCCATTGGGCGCCCCGATCTGGGAGGGAAGGCCGTGGAATGGTCAAAACTGTTGTATCATACCCTTCAGTCTAAAATTGCCAACCTGGATGATGATCTTGTCATTCTGCCCGGTCATTATATGAACTGGGGTGAAGCCAATCCCTCCCAGATATTCTCTGATACCCTGGGAAACATCAAAGTCAGGAATGCCGATATATACGGCATTGCCAGCGAAGATGCGTTTATCAAGTTTATTGAAGACAACATGCGAACCCAGCCGGAGGTTTATGCCGACATACGCAAGGTCAACGCCGGTTTATTGGAAGTTGACGCAGAACAGCAGGAGATCATGGATCTGGGAAAAAATGAGTGCGCCGCCAGTGCGCAAAAAGCGACTTAAAAGCCATCTCAATTTGGCCAAGGCGACTACTCTGAATACATTCAATACAACAAAAATTTAGCCGGGCCTGTTAGAGGAGGACCATTTAAAGCCGATACACGCTTTAATGGTGCCTCCTCTTTTTTTGTGAAAATTGTCAGTAGAACTCCTGGTAAATATTAAAGTTAAATATCAATTATTATAATATAATTTATTATAAATATTGTAATAAATAGTTGCAAATTAATTATGAAAGGATTCCCATCCATCGCATTTCGAAATGATGTCGTAACAAAAGAAGGCTAAAGTATACTGTCGAATTTTCCGATATGTTTACTGGATCCGTTTTAACCGAATCTGATACGAAAATACCTGCGAAGTTGAGATTGTATTGAAATACTGGCCGTTAAGCAAATTGAAGAAGCACAACCGACGCAAGCAAAATTCAGGTTTAACAGGGTAGTTTTTAAATTACAGATAAGGATGTAAGCTGGCATGAAAGTATCGGAAGGTGAATTAAAAAAATACAATGTCGTAATACCTAAATTGTTTCAGCTGGTTTTAAATCTGTCGGAGGAGAAACAAGCGGTTCTGTTGAAATATGCCGAGGATTTGCTGACCGTCGAAAGGCGCGCCTATATCCGCAAGTCATGTTCAATCACGGTGAGTTATGCAACTTATGATCACTACTATACCGACACCATAACAAATATCAGCCAAAAAGGCATCTTTATCGAGTCCCAGCGCCCTTTGTTTGTGGGCGAAGAAATTGCCATGTCATTTTCAATGGAAGGTTTTGACAAGCCCGTTAAGATCAAGGGTGAAATTGTTCAAGTCAATCGTAGCGGTATTGGCGTGGAATTCAAAGATGTGAGCCCTTACATTGAGGAAATGCTGGCCACCCTGATCGATCGCATGCCGGAGAAATCTGACCGTTAAATTGAATTTCTTCTGCCTGCTAATTCGATGGCAACACACCCCACCGGTCGACCTTCGTACTCTATTACGTAATAACGGACGCCTCGGGCCAAGTCGTTTTCAATCCATTCATCCGTGCAGTTTGAGGGGTGTTTGGAGCAGTTTGTTGGGGTGAGGCCAAATCGATTAGCCACGTCGCGATAGGCGTCTCGAATGATATTGGATAGCTCAGACACATCGTCCGAGTGGGCATCTCTGATGTTATCCTCCATCTTTGTTTTAGGGCTCCTTGAATGCGTTTAAGGTATCACTTATTTGATTAAGATGATCTTTCAAATGCCGCAGGTAATCGGTCATCAGGTCAAAAAGTGTAACGCTGGTTTTGGCGTCTACCTGCCACCTGTTTAAAAGACATGATGAATCGACCATGCAGATGATATGCGCCAGTTGATGGTTAAAATGACGCCAAAAGTCCAGCAGTTCTGTCCATGCTCGATCCTGGTAGTTCTGAATTTTGACCCAGTGGATGTTGTCCTGTCCATAGTCGGGGAAGGTGAGATGTTCTGTCAGTTGCAGGCGCACAAAGCGGTGGTGATTGTTGGATGCCGAATCAATCAGATGACCGATGATCTCCTTAACGGACCAGGCATCTGATGATGGGCGAAATCTTAGCTTTTGTTCGGGCAAATTGCGCCAGTGTTCAGCTGCTGTGTTTACTGCCAGTTTGATCTGGTCGCTAACCTCAACCAGTGCATCCATGTTCTGTTTCATCCTATTGAGATCCTATGTTTTTAGATTTATCCGTATCAAAAATGCTGATCCAGCCGTGCTGGTTGTCGTAGATCACCTCAAACCATTTTACTTTGAAAGTGCCGATGGCAAAGACCTCTGTATTCTGGACCGTGAAAACAGTGCCTGCAGGGATGCGGGTAATGTGCTGATCCGGCCCGCAGCCGGGCTGCGGGCAAAGACGGGCTTCAGTTCCCGGGGTGACAATGGTGACAATATCACCCTTTTTGCGATCTTCGGCCCGACTGCCTGGTGCTATACCAACATATAAGGATCCAATGGAGGAGAGCCAAAAGAGGTAGATAAAAAAAACATTAAATATTTGTTTGTTAGTTGCCGTTTTTTGATAATTCATTTTATCTTTTCTCGTTTGTTGATCAAAGCATCTTCGGAATGTTTTCATGCAAAGTGGGTGTTGTCTACTGGCTGTGACTCAATGCAGGGCGCGACCGCATCCCTGATAGGTATTTTGGTCCAGAATGTGGTTATATTATCGCTATATTTTTCCCCAGAACCAGAAACGACCCGGGGCAGGCTCAGGGTCTCTCGCGGTAAAAACAGCCAGGCAGTTTCATTTTTAATTCTGGCAACAAATGAAAATGAATCGCCGCATTCATATACAGAACTATTTAAGCTTTTGAGCGCTTCAAATCAACCCTCTGTTTTCGATCAAAATCTCTGAACGGCACAAAACACTTCTTGACATTTGTTCTTTGTATACCGTATACAAAAACGTGCTGAATCCACACCTTCTGTCTCCGGCAGCGCTGGAACTATCGGCCTCACAAACATTGACCCCAACTTAGCTGTTATTGGAGAGCACTATGGCTTTATTCAATGACCTTACCGTACTTTCCCTGGAGCAGGCAACGGTTTTACCCTATCTAACGTATCGTTTGACCCATGACGGGATGAATGTCATCCGCCTGGAGCACCCGGTTTACGGTGATCCGAATCGCTTTATCGGCGAAAACGTGCTCAACGAAGAACGCATGAACGCCTATTTTTTATGCATCAATGCCGGCAAAAAAGCACTGACATTGAATCTGGCAGAAGATGAGGGTCAGAAGATTTTTCGCTCTTTGATCAAAGAACTCGATGTGGATATTTTTACAACCAACCAGCTACCGAAAAACTACCACAAGCTGGGTATTGATTATGAGAGTCTGCAATCTTTGAAGCCGGACATCATCTGGTTGGGCGTCACCGGTTTTGGCCCCGATAGCAATGAAGCGGCCTACGACCCTATCCTGCAGGCCCGTTCGGGTCTGATGGAATTGACCGGTGAGGCCGACGGTGATCCCCAGGTTGTCGGAATTCCTCTGCCGGATATGGGCACCAGTGAGCACGCCTACGGCTTGCTCATGAAAGCTCTTTACCAACGCCAGGTCTCAGGAGAGGGCAGCGGTATTCATATGGCCATGTTTGAATCCTCGGTTTCATGGCTGACCGTGCCGATTACCCTGACCGGTAGTTTCGGTAAACATATCTCACGCCGGGGCAACACCCACGAATTTTTTGCCCCCGTATCGGTCTATCAGACCCAAAACGGTTTTGTTTATGTTGCGGTAGGAAACGATCGACAGTGGAAAACCATTGTTTCTCAGGAAATTTTTCGGGCCTTGGACAAACCTGAATATGAAAAGAATGCAGGCCGCATAAAAGATGTGAAGAGATTAAATCAATCCCTCAACGAAATTACCCGCAAGCATACATCTGAAGAACTGATTGACCTGTTCACAGCCCTGACTGTTCCGATCAGCAAAATAAAAACGGTGCCTGAAGTCATCAAGGATCCCCTGGTTGAACGGCGACTGCTTCATGCCGAGGACCCGGTTAGCGGCACACGCATAACACTGGCACCGCCACCGAACATGACGCCGTTTCTCGAGCAATCCGATCGCAGACTTTCGTTTCCGCCACGATTCGGAGAACAAAACAGCGAGATCTATGGCCAGAAACTGGGCTATTCGGATGAAGATCTTGTTCGTTTGAAGACAGCGGGTATTATCTAAACTTTTTTAATGTCTACTTCTTGCACGAGTTGGAGGTTTTCATATTAGACTCATTTTGGAGTGTTGGAGCATTGGAGTAATGATATTAGATGAAAGCCGAGTTGCAACACTCCAGTACTCCATCACTCCAGTACTCCATGCATGAACGCCCCAAGAGCTTGATCAAGATTTGGCGCTAATTTTTTAAGGTTACCCAACTTTTTGGAGTCATCACGATGAAGAAGAGGGCTGAACTAAACGATCTGGATCTGGGACCGCTGCAGGCGTTTCAGGAGCGCAAATCATTAGGCGAGCATGTTTTTGAAAGCCTGAAGCAGGCGATCGTCAAAGGTAAAATGTCCCCCGGTGAATGGCTGGTTGAAAGCCATATCGCCGAGACTCTTGGTATTAGTCGAACCCCGGTGCGGGAGGCCTTTCACAAGCTTGAACGTGAAGGGTTTATTGAACGGCAACCTCGGGGGGGATTTACGGTTTTGGGTTTAGACCGGGAAGACATCGAAGAGACTTTTGGTATCCGCAGTGTGCTGGAAGGCTATGCAGCCTATCTGGCTGCGATCAAGCATGAAGCACAGGAATTGGAGATGCTGGAACAGAAAATCGAAGAATTTCAGAAAGCACTGGATCTCAAAAAAATGAATCTGTTGCCGGCCATCAACACCGAATTTCATGATTTGCTATACGGACTGAGCAAAAGTCCTAAGCTGATCAATATGATTAATGGGCTGAGAGATCAAATTTACCGATATCGCGAGATGATTCTTAAAGAGAGTAAATTTGCATCGACCAGTAATTTGGATCATAAGAAGATGTTGAAGCACATTCGCAAGCGCGATGCCGAGGGAGCCGAAAGGCTGGTCAGAGAACATATTTTAAGAGGGCAAGAAATGGTATTGCAGGAATATGATCGGCAACGATTGGAATAAATTGAAGATTTATCAAGGGGCGCTGATGATGACGGCAAAAAAAATAAAGATTCTGATCGCAAAACCGGGATTGGATGGACATGATCGTGGGGCCAAGGTAACCGCCTTGGCATTAAGGGATGCTGGCATGGAGGTCATCTATACAGGGTTGCACCAGACAGTTGAACAAATCGTAAGAGCAGCTGTCCAGGAAGCCGTCGATGTGGTTGGGTTGAGCATTATGTCAGGTGCTCACATACCCATCTGCCGAAAACTTTTGGATCTGATGAAAGCCGAAGGAATTCAGGAGACACCGGTTGTCGTTGGTGGAGTCATCCCCAAACAGGATATACCCCAATTAAGCGAATTGGGCATTGCTGGGGTCTTTCCCGGCGGGACACCTTTTGATCAGATCGTAAGCGGTATAAATCAAATAGTCACTTAATTTTAAAAGGTTTTCCAAAACAAATGAGCTAAAATTAAAAATGATCTAAAATGCCTATTTTTATTTTAGGCATTTTGGCAATTTAAATTTTAGGCATTTTCTAACGGAGTTGTTATGGGCGTTGCAAAATATATCAAAGACGAAAAAGATTCGGTTAATGAGGTTATCTACCAGTCGGGCATTAAAGTAAAACCTGTTTATACACCTAAGGATCTTGAAGATGTTGGATTTGATTATGATAACGATTTGGGCGATCCCGGTGAATATCCTTTTACCCGCAACTTGCACCCTCTGGGTTACCGCTCCCGGGCGTGGACAACACGGCAATATACCGGTTTTGGCACACCTCAGGAGACCAATGAACGTTTTAAGCTCATGATTTCACACGGCCAGACCGGTTTGAACGTCGCTTTTGATTTGCCGACTCAGATGGGATACGACTCAGACGATCCCAGGGTCCTGGGTGAGGTCGGCCGTGTGGGGATGGCCATCGACTCGTTGCGCGACTTCGAAATTGCCTTTGAAGGCATACCGCTGGATCGCATCGGATCAGGGCTGACTATCAATGCAGTGGCTTCGATCATGCTGGCCATGTATCAGGCGACGGCAGAAAAATTCGGTTACCCTAAAGAGAAAATCAGTGCCACGCCTCAAAACGATATCCTTAAGGAAATGATCGGCCGTGGGGCCTGGATATTTCCAGTAGAGCAGGCCGTGCGTCTAGTCGGAGACAGCATCGAATACTCGGTTAAGGAGCTTCCGCGCTGCAATCCGGTCAGTATTTGCGGCTATCATATCCGTGAATCGGGAGCCAATCCGGCCCAGGAAATTGCCTGCGCATTTGAAATTGCCAAAGCATACATTGAAAATGTTCAATCCCGCGGTCTGGCAGTTGAGGATTTTGTGGGACGATTTTCATTTAACCTCAACGTTTTTGGCAACCTGTGGGAGCAGATCGCCAAATTCCGGGCAGCCCGCAAACTCTGGGCCAAGATGCTGAAAGAAGAGTACGGCGTACAGGAAAAGAAAAAGCTTTTCCTCAGAGGACTTTTCGGCGGCGGCGGCAGCGGTCTGACAAAGGAGCAACCGGAAAATAATATTATGCGCGGGGCTTTTTATGCCCTGGGTGCTGCGCTTAGTGGTGCCCAAACCACCGCCTTGTGTTCCTTTGATGAAGCCTATACCATTCCGACACCCCGGGCGGCATTGTTATCGTTGCGTACCCTTGAGATTTTAATGGATGAAGTCGGTTTGCGCGATACTGTTGATCCGCTGGCAGGCTCCTATTTTATTGAGACCCTGACCAAACAGATGGAAGAAAAAATTTTAGATGAAATGAAACAGATTCAGGATGTCGGCGGCATGGTACATGCGGTCGCCACCGGTTTTATCCAGCGCAAAGTGGCCCAGCAGGCATACGAATATGAAAACGGCTTACAAAAGGGCGAGTATATAAAGGTTGGCGTCAACAAGTATGCCGAAGGCAGCGAAGTGCAAACCGATGTGGAGTTGCATGAATACAATGAAAAATGGGTCGACACACAGGTTGCCAGCCTCAAGGAACTTCGCAGTACACGGGATAACCGGGAAGTCCAGCGGCTGCTGAAAGAATTGGAAAAGGCGGCACGTGGAGAATCAAATGTCATGCCGGTGCTGGTCGACTGCTGCCGGGCCTATGCAACCGTTGGAGAAATGGCCGGCGTATTCCGAGATGTTTTTGGGGAATGGCAAGAACCGAGTATTTTCTAAAGTGATTGCTGAAAACATTAAAGAATAGATTGAATTAATTGTAAGTTCCAAAGCTCTATTGGGTAAATAAAACACGAAATACGAAACTCTAAATCCAAAACAAATTCTAAATTCTAATTTTTAAATGTTTAAAACTTTAACAATTAAATTAATAAAATTATTTAGCTATCTGAATATATATATAATTTTAAGCGTTTTAAATTTATGTTATTTGATATTTGGA
>JASFEV010000113.1:0-13039 GCA_050124655.1 Desulfobacterales bacterium | reverse complement strand
TTAGGATGCGATCACTGCATCAATTGATAGGACTTGCATCGGTCATGTCATTTTCTTCCAGACGCTACGAATAACAAGTAGCCGGTGGCCTGACATTTGGGACCAAAACGACGCCATAATTAAATCCAATAGTTTGGGTGCAGATCGTCCCAAATATCAGACCACAAAGTACACTTTTAATAATTTGGTAACGTAGCGCCTTTCAGAAAAAAACAGGACCTTGTATTGTTCTAAACTCACATTTCTTAATTCTGCCGGCTAAACCGGCTCAACGGGCAACGGGCTCAACCGGCAACGGGCCAACGGGAAAATATGCAGCTGAATGATGTGATCACTGAATCAAAATCGATGGGGCATCCGGAATCGGTTGCCGGCATGGCGAGATACAGCATCACATCCGACCGCGCGTTGAGCGACAATACGTGCTACCCGGCCCAAACATCTATTTTACCAAAACACATTCCACCAATCCCAGGGCGGCAGCGATCACATTGACGGCATCTTCAAGTTTTAATGTGGCCGTATTAATGACCAGATCATAATTGATGGGATTGCTAATGTCGGCATTGAAATACTTGCGGATAAACGCCCGGCGATCCGATTCGGTTTGCATGACACGCCTTTTGGCCTCTTCTTTGGAGAGGTCGAATTCCCGGCAAACATTTTCGATGCGCCACACCTGCGGGGCTACAATACGAACAGCAAACCTTTTTTCAGCCGGCAATACAAAGTTGGCGCCCCTGCCGACAATGACCGCCCGGCCGTGATTTCCGATGGCGCCGATGACCTTCATCAGATGTTGCATGTAGCGGTCAGGCCAAAGGTGGCGCTCATGGACCAGAGAGGCAATCCAGTGCTCCAACGTATTTAGACTACGCTCATCTAAGGTTTCAAGCAGCGTTTCGCTGACTTCTGCGCTTTTGGCGATTTCATGAATGAATTCCTGATGGAAAATATCAATGCCGAGTTTTTCTGCTAGGCGGCCCGCCACGATGCGACCCCCGCTGCCGGGCTCTCTGGATATGGTGACAATGGAGACACCCTCTTTTTCCGCCGCCGCCTTTTTTTGGGTGATTTGCCAGCGATGCACCTGTTCTTCAATAATCTGAGGTATGGATTTCATGGGACCTCCTTTCTTTTGTCCAAGCTGAGCATTTCAAATCCCAAAAGGAGATCAGCTGGCTTTGTGCTCAATGAGTTCCAGCGATGCAGCAGCGGCGCGCGCGACCATCGCTCAACTTAGGTTTTGAATTTAGGGTATCGATTATATGAAGCGGGATATGTGGATCTGTGTCCGCATCATCCCAACACCGCAAACGTAGGCTGAATGCTATAGGTAAAATTTAAGACCATCGGAAATCGGTGTCAATTTTTTATTGACTTCCAATTGCTAAGGAAAATAATTGGATTGCTTTTCAGGAAAATACTAACCTTCGGAGAGCCCCATGATTGATAGAAAGGTGACCACGGTCATCGATGCGGAAAAATGCATCGGATGTGAATTGTGTGTCAAGGTATCCGGATGAAACGTATGAAGGCCTGACGGGCAGGAAAAAGGTGGTGATGCGGTATTTCAAAACCAGAACTGACATGTGAATATTATCCTCACGCAAACCCGCCCGCCTCGCCTTGCTCGCACCCGCCTACCACGCGAGGCACAAGCGGGCATGGTGGCGGGCGTGGGACGCAAAGGCGCAAAGATTAGTTCATATTGGAATGATGGAAAAATGGAATATTGGAAGGATGGGTTTAGAATTGCCGGTAAAGCCCGAAGTGTGATTCCATTAATCCAGTAGTCCAGCATTCCAATATTCCATTATTCCACTGTAAAACCATAATTCGTTGGGTCTTTGTGTGAGAACCAAAAAATCCCATGCATTTTAGTTTTTAGGTTGAGTAGTGGGTATTCGGGATTGGATATGGGTCTAATGCGCTACTGAACTTACGGGTTTTGCAGGTAAGATGTCAGGATTGTCTGCAGCTTATCCAGGTAGCCGGCGTAAAAGTGATCGCAGCCGTCGATAATTTCAAATTGGGCATTCGGATTCCAGACTGGCAAAAGGTCGTGGATTTGAGCAGCCGGTGCAATGTCGTCTCGACTGCCGGTGACCACCATTTTCAGGCAGCTCAGCGTGCCGACATTATCAAATTCAATGAATCCCACCGGTGGTGACACCATCAACATGGATGCGATGCCAAGGCCGCCAGCGGCAACGAGTCCGGCATTGACCCAGGCGCCGAACGAATAGCCGGCCAGGTCGACGGCGTCTGCACCTTTGGCTTGAACGCTTGCGATTGCTGCCCGAACATCATCCTGCTCACCGATCCCGTTGTCAAAGCGGCCTTGACTACCGCCGACGCCTCTAAAATTGAATCGCAGCGTTGCATAACCGTTTAGCTGGTAGGCCGCCTGAATCGTCTCGACCACCGGGTTGCGCATTGTGCCGCCGTAAAGTGGGTGGGGGTGGGTAATCACGACACCCCGGCCGCCGTTACCCGCCTGCCAGAGGCCTTCCAGCGGATTACGACCGGACGAAATCGTAATTTTTTCTTCCATGGCCATCATCAACCGACTGATTTTAAAATATCAATGATATCCTGGCCAAATTCCTTTGTTTGCCAGGTTTTGAGTGTCTTCATTTTTGACAAGCTGCTCATGGTGAGGGGTTTCTGCACCGCTATGGCACTGATGAGCGCCTTGGTACCGATGATGGCTGGATCCACTTTGAGCTGTCGGGCCATCCGATCCCGCCAGCTACGGAGCTCTTTGACGCGTTTGGCCACAATCGCGGGAACCATCGGGGCGGTTTTACGTGGGTATTTCGGTAAATCCTTGATGGGGATTTGCAGGGCCTTTGTCACAGCCGCGACAATGTCTTGGCCGTAACGGTCGATTTGTTTTGATCCCAGAATTTCCGATTTTTTTAGCTTGCTTAAATTTGAGGGACGTATCTCGGCCAGCTTCAGCAGGGATTTATTTCCAATTATTCTGAAAAGGGGATTGTCTTGTTGCTGCGCAAGCTTTTTGCGCATTTGCAGCAGTTCTTCCAGAACCGCAAGGCCTCTGGGGCCCAGTTTGCCGGCACCTTTAAACCCGACGAACAGGGGGCCTAAGTTGTTATTTGACGGCCTGACCCCGCTTAAATGCCGACACTCTTCCTCAACCCAGGACAAGCGCCCTTTGTCTTTAAGCTCCTGCTGCAGGCTTTTTGCAAGAGGAATCAGATAACGCACATCCTTGGCTGCGTAAGCAATCATTTCTTGGGGCAGTGGACGTTTTGACCAATCTTTGCGCTGATATTTCTTATCCAGGCGCACATTGTAGCGTTTTTTAAGAACGGCTTCCAAGCCGGTTTCTTCAAACCCTAAAAAGCGGCATGCAAGCTCGGTATCAAAAAGATTATTGATGCTGATTTTGAAATCGCGATACAGTGAACGAATGTCATAGTCCGCTCCGTGAAATACTTTTAATATGCCGGGGTTATTGAATACCGGTTTCAAAACGGCCAAATTGTCTATCTGCAGCGGGTCGATGACGGCCGTCGTGCGCAAGGTGGCAATCTGGATTAAACAGACCTTTTCGCGAAAATGGTACATCGAGTCTGCTTCCAGATCAACTCCGATGATTCTTAGTTTTGTCAGTTGTTCTGCAAACCGGTCGAGTTCGGAATGGGTGATGATATTCAGGTGGCGGTGAGCACGGCGTCTTCGCATTTTTTTCTTGACCCTCAGGAGCGTTTCGCTTATCGGTGTTATTTGCTGTCTGTTATTCGAGGCTAGCGATTGATATAGAATAAGAATGGATTATATTCATATAAATCCATTACCCCATACCGAATAACCTATAACACCCAGTTGATTTTTAAATCAATTGGGGTTTTAATTTAGTCTTTGCTAAGCGCTATAAGAATGTTATTCTTTAATTTTATACTGATTTTAACTATTTAATCAATCGTTCAATGATTATCGTGGTGAAAAAACAATGGTAAATATAACACTTCCAGACGGCAGCCGAAAGGCTTTTGAGAATTCCCCGAGCGGTGTTGATTTGGCCTCAGGCATTTCAGCGGATTTTGCGCGCCGATGTGTGGCCATGGAATTAAACGATGAGCTGGTTGATTTGAATACAGCGATCACCAGCGATGCCCGCGTGCGCTTGATCACCGAAAAAGATCCTGAGGCGTTGCACATCTTACGGCACAGTGCAGCCCACGTGATGGCCCAGGCTATTTTGCGGCTTTACAAGGATGCCAAACTGACCATCGGGCCGGCTATCGAAGACGGCTTCTACTACGACATCGACATGCAACCGGTGTCAGAAGATGATTTCCCGAAAATTGAGGCCGAAATCAAAAAAATCATCAAAGCCAAGCTGCCCATCCGCCGCAAAGAGATCCCGAAAGCAGAAGCGATAAAATTTTACAAAGACGAGCCCTACAAGCAGGAAATGTTGACCGAGCTGGAAGACGGCACCATTTCGATTTATCAGCAGGGCGAATTTACCGACTTGTGCCGCGGTCCGCATGTGCCCCATACCGGCCATGTGAAGGCCCTCAAGCTGACCAAAGTGTCGGGCGCCTACTGGCGGGCGGACCCAACCAAAGCGCAGCTGCAGCGAATTTACGGAACGGCGTTCTTTTCCAAAAAAGAGTTGAAAGCCCATCTGAATTTTTTAGAAGAGGCTAAAAAAAGAAACCATCGCAAAATCGGCCAGGCTCTGGATTTGTTTAGCTTCCACGAAGAAGCTCCCGGGATGCCGTTTTTCCATCCTAAAGGCATGGTGGTCTGGAATACGTTGCTGGAATACTGGCGAGCCGAGCACCGCGCTGCCGGTTATGTAGAAACCAAAACGCCCATTATGCTCAACCGCGCGCTGTGGGAAAAAAGCGGTCACTGGGAAAATTATCGCGAAAACATGTATACCTCTTCCATCGATGAAAATGATTATGCCATCAAACCGATGAATTGTCCCGGCGGCATGCTGATTTACGGCCGCAAGCCGCATTCGTACAAGGATTTGCCGCTACGGGCCGCTGAGGTCGGCCTGGTCCACCGGCATGAACTCAGCGGGGTTTTGCAGGGATTGTTTCGGGTCAGAGCGTTCCATCAGGATGATGCCCATCTGTATATGATGCCGGAACACATCAAAGATGAAATTTTGGGAGTATTGCGATTATCGGAGCGGATGTACAGCACCTTTGGTTTGGGATTTCATCTGGAGTTGTCGACCCGGCCGGAGAAATCCATCGGCAACGATGCCCAATGGGAAGAGGCGACCAACGGGTTAGAATCGGGTCTGAAGGCTTACGGCCAAGAATATACGCTCAATGAAGGCGACGGTGCTTTTTACGGCCCCAAAATCGATCTGCATATCAAAGACGCTTTGAGCCGGACCTGGCAATGCGGCACCATCCAACTGGATATGGCCCTGCCGGAACGGTTTAATCTGACCTTTATCGGCAAGGATAATGAACGGCACCGGCCGATCATGATTCATCGCACTGTTTTCGGCTCCATTGAACGCTTTTTGGGCATTTTGATCGAGCATTTCGCCGGCAAGTTCCCTTTGTGGCTGGCACCGGTTCAGGCTACCATTTTACCGATCAATGATGACTTGGTACCCCATGCCCAGGCAGTCAAATCGGAGCTTGAAAAAGCAGAGCTGCGGGTGGAAATCGACGATCGCGCGGAAAGCCTGAATAAAAAAGTTCGAGAAGCCCAACTCAATCAAATACCGTTGATTTTAACCGTGGGGGCCAAGGAAAAAGAAGCCGGCACCCTGTCGGTGCGCACGCTGGACGGCCACGTCAAATACGGCCTTTCCCATGAACAATTTCTAAATACGGTGCAGGTGCATATCGCCAAGCGGGGGTTAGCACTGGATCTGTTTAAAGAATAAAACTGGCTTTAAAACGGCCATCTTTTAACCGAATACAGCGTTACGAGAAGGAGAAAACCGCTAACGTACCAAATGTACGCGGCACAATTTTCTCCTTCCCGCGCCTTGTCTTCGGCTAAAATCTGACCGTTTTAAAGCCAGTTTAATCATCAATTATTGAAACAAATTTTATTTAATTTTTAAAACAGATGCACCGATCCCTAAAGATTCTAAGAAAAGCTTAAAAGATAATTTAATTTGCCGTTCTTTGTGATCTCTTTGTGCTCTGTGGTAAATAATTAATTGAGGATAGGCTTAAAATGCGATGACCGATAACGCCGGCGTGAATACTTCTAGAATCCAATGGTGCGACTTGCGCTGTGAATGGGCTGCTGCCGCCAAACTCGACGCCCTAGATGGCAGCTGTCGGACCTTTCAATCCCTGTGGTGCAAAAAACTCAAGAAACATGTCACCAAAAATTCACCCTGTGAGGTGCGCTTCGGGAAACGGAGGCCCACTACCGGATTTTAAAGATCAATCAGCATTTCAAAACGAATATTCATTCTGCAAGTACGCGAGAATCTAACCACGAAAACACGAAATATAAAAAGCACGAAAATTTTATTATTTTTTTCGTGTTTCCATCTTTTTGTGCTTTCGTGGTAAATTAATTCTTTTGTTCTGTTCACTCTACGTCCTGCGACTATGATGATATGGCTGATATGGTTCAATCAAAACTTCGAATGATCTTCCTTTACTGGCTACCGCTTATTGCTGCCTGCTTGGCCATTTTCATTCAATCCAGTCATCCCGGCCCTGAGCGCCTGCCGGATGTGCGATTCTTAGACAAACTTCTGCATTTTGGGGCCTATGCCGTGCTGGGCATCCTGTTTTTCAGAGCCTATGAGACCCTGCCGCTCAAGAATAACCGCAATCTGTTGATATTTATAAGTATTGTTTCGGCAACCCTTTACGGCGTCAGCGATGAAATCCATCAGTATTTTGTGCCCTTTCGGCATGCCGATTTGATGGATGTGGTTGCCAACACGATGGGCAGCATATGCGGGGTATATATCTATTATTGGTGGAAAGCGCGTCAAAAATCGGCGTTGCCCGGCAAACCAGCGAGCTGATGGTGCCACTGACGAATCGGTAAGGATAGCGGTGCATGGTGCCACGCGGCAAGCCTTCGGCAACACCCACTAAAAATGGATATTTGACGGCTCTGTGGATTGACAAGATCCGCGAATTTCGTTACAAAAGATGGCTTAAATTACCTTTTACGGTTATACAGAAACCTCAAGTGAAGCAACCATAACCACGAAGGGCACGAAGGACACGAAGGAAAAAAGTAAAATTATATGTTTTCCCTTTGTGATCTTCGTGTTCTTCGTGGTGAAAAGCATATCAGGTGTATTCAACTGGGGGATCGCAGATAAATGCGTTACCTTTTGCGTTACCTCTTGTAGGATCAAATTTTTCTGATTTGGGCAACGATGTTTAATAATTCATCACCTGCCATTTAAACCGATCAAAGGAGCAAAAACGGATGCCTTCCGAAAACAGCATTCTCATCAACGGCAACACATTTTCGTTTGAATCCGGCGAAACCATCCTGGATGTGGCCCATCGAAACAGTATCGATATTCCGACGTTGTGCCATCTGAAAGGGGCGACTCCCACCGGCGCCTGTCGCATGTGCGTGGTGGAGGTGAAGGGGGCACGCAGCTTGGTGGCGGCCTGTGCCGCGCCGGTGGCACCCAATATGGAAGTGCAGACGGAAACGCCCAAGGTTATTGAAGCGCGCCGTATGGTCCTTCAGCTGTTGTTGTCTTCCGGTAATCACAACTGTGCCGTCAGTGGAAGCACAGCCAACAACTGGACCGAATTTCAACTGAACGTGATTAAGGCTGAAGAGGATACGGAGCTATGCCCGGTTTGGGGGGACTGCCGCCTGCAGGATCTGGCCTTTCGCTATCAGGTCACCGGTGAGAACTTTGAACCCACCGAGACCACCTATCCTGTGGAAACGGCCAATCCGTTTATCATGCGTGATTTTTCGCGTTGCATTCAATGCGGCCGGTGTGTTCAGGCCTGCAATGAGGTACAGGTCAATCAGGCCATTCATTTCGGGTATCGCGGTGCGGCCACCAAAATCATTGCGGCCGGTGATCGACCTTACATCAATTCGGACTGTGTTTTTTGTGGTGAATGTGTCCAGGCTTGCCCGGTGGGCGCTCTGGTCGAAAAGGATGCGCGTTACGAGGCCCGGCCTTGGGAGACCCGCAAGGTGCGCACCACCTGCAGCTATTGCGGGGTGGGCTGCCAGATTTATCTGCATGTCAAAAATAACCGGGTGGTAAAGGCCAGCGGAGTGGAAGAGGCGGCGCCCAATTACGGCAGCCTGTGCGTCAAAGGCCGTTTCGGATTTGACTTTATTCATTCGGACGATCGCTTAAAGACGCCTTTGATCAAAGAAAACGGCGCCTTGCGTGAAGCATCCTGGGATGAAGCCCTGGATCTGGTGGCTCGCAAATTGGGCGACATCAAAGCCCAACATGGCGCCGACACCATCGGATTTTTGACCTCTGCACGCATTTCCAATGAAGAAAATTATATTGCTCAGAAGTTTGCCCGCGCGGTGGTGCAGACCAACAATGTCGATCATTGTGCCCGGCTCTGACATTCCTCCACCGTGGCCGGTCTGGCCGCAGCTTTCGGAAGCGGGGCAATGACCAACACCATCGCCGATATCGAAGAGGCGGATGTCATTTTGATCACCGGATCCAATACCACCGAAAACCATCCGGTGATCTCCAGTGGGGTCAAGCGGGCCGTCACCCAAAAAGGAACCAAGCTCATCGTCGTTGATCCCCGGCGCATCCAAATTACCCGTTATGCCGACAAATGGTTGCGACAGAATCTGGGAACCGATGTGGCCTGGATCAACGGCTTGATGCATGTGATTATCAAAGAGGGCTTGCACGACAAGCAATTCATCGAAAACCGCACCGAGGGTTTTGATGAAATGCGACAAATGGTCGAAAAATTTACCCCGGATGTGGTTGAGCAAATCACCGGTATACCAGCCCAGGATATTATCGACGCCGCCCGGTTGTATGCCAATGCCGAGCGCGGCTGCATTTTATACTGCATGGGCATTACCCAGCACACCACCGGAACCGATAATGTCAAATCTTTGGCCAATCTGGCCATGCTGTGCGGGAATATGGGCATCGCCGGCGGTGGGGTCAATCCATTGCGCGGCCAGAACAATGTTCAGGGCGCCTGCGACATGGGCGGGCTGCCGGATGTGTATTCCGGCTACCAGAAAGTCATTGATGAGGCGGCGCGCCAGCGCATGGCCGAGGCCTGGGGTGTTGATGCGCTGCCCGACCAGCCCGGTATGAAAGTGACCCATATGATGCCGGCCGCCCATGACGGCACCTTCAAGGCCCTGTATGTCATCGGTGAAAATCCGGTGGTATCCGATGCGGATGTCAACCATGCTGAAAAATGCCTAAAAGCGCTCGATTTCATGGTGGTGCAGGACATCTTTCTAACCGAAACCGCCCAGCTGGCTGATGTCGTTTTGCCCTCGGCCTGTTATGCCGAAAAAGAGGGTACCTTTGCCAATAGCGAACGTCGCGTGCAGCGAGTGCGCAAAGCCGTTGAGCCTCCCGGAGAGGCCTGGAACGATTGGAAAATATTGTGTGAAATTTCGAAACGGATGGGATTCCCCATGGATTACGACAGCAGCCAGCAGATTATGGAAGAAATTTCACGGGTGACGCCGTCTTATGCCGGCATCAGCTATGAGCGCATCGAGTATGAGGGTTTGCACTGGCCCTGCCCGACGGCCGAGCATCCCGGCACGCCGATATTGCACGGCGAGCAATTTACACGCGGCAAAGGTCTTTTCCATGCAATCGATTATATCGAACCGGCTGAAATGGTTGATGCCGAATATCCCCTGTATCTGACCACCGGCCGGCTGCTCTACCAGTACCATACCGGTACGATGTCCATGCGAACCGGTGGGTTAAATCAGATTGCACCAGAGGCATTTGTGGAGATTTCACCGCAAGATGCCCGCAAATTCGAATTTGAAGAAGGCACCCTAGTCAACATCGACTCCCGACGGGGGACGATTCAAGCGCGGATTAAAATATCGCGCAAGGCCGTTGACGGGACCATTTTTATTCCGTTTCATTTCGCGACCGCCGCTGCCAACCGGCTGACCAATGCGGCGCTGGATCCGATATCGGGTATTCCGGAATTCAAGGTCTGCGCGGTCAAGGTCTCCAGAGCCGCTTAGCGCCTCGTTATTAGTTATTGGTTATCAGTTATTAGCTATTGGTGAATGTCTGACATCATCAGGGCTTGAGACTTTCCTGGACAACGATTTCCAATAACAAATAACCAATAACCAATAACTAAAAACCAGTTTACCACCGGCTCCAAACGTTGTAGATACAAAAATTAATCCTAAAGACACACCTGATTGAATAAAAAACCCGGCCTTTAATTGGCCGGGTTTTTGTCTGTTTTGAAGTAAGAAAAGCCGCTGCGTTTATTCCTCCAGCTCCTTGGACGGCAGCACATCCACATCCGCCAGATCCGGACCTAGATATTCGCGCTCATTTTCACCCAGGACACCCATGGACAGGCAGATCAAGGTCCACAGGTGCACAGAGTGCCAGCCGCCTTCAAAATGATCGCTTAAATCATGAATCTGGGAATGACAGTTATGGCAGGGGGTTATACAATACGATGCGCCGGTCGCTAAAATTTGATCCAGTTTAATTTTGCCGAATGCTCTGCGCTGATCGGCCATTCCGGCTTGCAAAAAACCGCCGCCCCCGCCGCAGCAATAGTTATTGGAGCGGTTGGGCGTCATGTCGATAAAATTTTCCTCGCCCACCACGGCCTTGACAACGTAGCGCATATCCTCGGCAACCGGGTCGCCCAGGGATTTGCGCACCAGCTGGCACGGATCCTGGCAGGTGAATTTGATCTTGCGGTCTTTATTCCATTCGGAGCTGACTTTCAGCTTACCTTCCCGGATCCACTGGGCGTATAGGCGAATGATGCTCTCGATTTCAAAATTGTGCTCGATGTTGAACTTTTGCAGTCCGACCCGGACTGCGAACAATTCGTGCCCTCACTCGGTATTGAGCCAGTACTTGCAGCCCAGGTCATCGACGGCTTTGGCCTTGGTCCTGACAATTTTTTCCCAGTTCTCAAGGTCGGCCATGAACATGCAGTAGTTTTCAGCAGCCCAGCCTTTGGTGCCGTACGTCCAGTCCGCACCGGCCAGGTGCATGATTTTCCACAGAGGCACCATTTCATCGGGCTCGGTGACCGGCTCACGCGAATTTTGGTTTAAAAAATAAGTGGCCCCTTTCTTATTGATCGGTGCCTGCAGATCTTCAAATCCTTCCTGGGTTTGCTGAACTTCCTCCAGCACGTCTTCGACCACAAACTGAAAATCTTCCTCGTTGGCCCCCATGGCACTGCAGGTATCGTTACGCAGGGCCATATCGCAAGAGCCTACAATGCCCTTGGGTCGCTCTTCTCGGGGTCGGCTCTTTCTGACGTTGAACACCAGCTGGGGGATGTCGATTTTCATGGGGCATACATAGATGCAGCGCTGGCACAGGGTGCAGCACCAGGCCCACTCGGAGCTCAGAAGCTCTTCGTCCATTCCCAGGGCGGCCATCCGCAGAAATTTACGCGGGTCCATATCCTCCAGGCCGGTAGCCGGGCACCCTGAAGAGCAAGCACCGCAGGTCAGACACAGGTTCAGGTTTCCGCCTTCCGGCAGGAGTTCTTTAACCTGATCGATAAATTTGCTTTTTTTCTTTCCGCCAAGCTTGATTGCCTCTTCAGCCATGCTTTCAAATCCTCCATGCAATATTTGCGATATATTGTACCGAAATCTCTGATCGAAGATTTCAGGTGCAAGCGCCTTTTATTTCAAAAAATAGCCAGTATGTCAAGGGCCATGGGCACTGAACTGGATTTAGTTAATGAGGTCCGTTTCGATATCTTACGGTAATAAAACCGTTGATCCCGTGGTCTTGCGGGCTTCCAGATCCTGATGGGCCCGGGCGGCTTCCGCCAGCGGATAGGTCTGCCGAACTTCGATCTTGACCGCACCGTTCTCAACCACTTCAAACAGGTCCCGCGCATGTTCCAATAAGGCCTCACGTTCAGCTGTATAGGTCATCAGGGACGGCCGGGTTAGAAATAAGGACCCTTTGGCGGCTAACAGCCCGGGATCAAAGGGCGGCACCAGGCCCGAGGCCTGACCAAAGCTGACCATCATGCCCATGGGCCGCAGGCAATCCAGCGACTTCATAAAGGTCGCCTGCCCGACCGAATCGTAGACCACATCCACGCCTTTAGCGGCAGTGATGTTGCGGGTGCGTTCGGCAAAATCTTCTTGATCATACAGGATCGGATGCTGGCAGCCATGGGCACTGGCCAATTCGGCTTTTTCCTGCGATCCGACGGTGCCGATAACCGTGGCGCCTAAATGACGGGCCCACTGGCATACAATTAACCCGACCCCGCCGGCGGCCGCATGAATTAAAAGGGTTGTTCCGGCCTTGACATAGTAGCAGCCCCGCAGCAGATAACGCGCGGTCATACCCTGCAACATCATGGCCGCACCCTGTTGGAAAGAAATCGCATCCGGCAGCTGTACCAGGCGATCGGCCGGCATCCGTCGCACTTCAGCGTAGGCACCCGGCGGCATGCCGGCATAAGCCACACGGTCTCCTGCGGCAACTTGGGTCACGCCCTCACCGACGGCCTCCACAATACCGGCACCCTCCATTCCGGGAACCGCCGGAAGCTCGGGCAACGGATAAATGCCGGTGCGATGATAGACATCGATAAAGTTTAACCCTATGGCTTCATGCCTTACCAGGGCTTCACCTGTCCTTGGTTGGCCGGGGTCATCGGCCTCCCAACGCATCACTTCAGGTCCTCCGGTCTCATATATTCGGATGGCTTTAGACATAATGTTTTCCTCCATTTTGGTTTATTGAGATCAAAGCGAGTTATTTTCTGAAATTAAAAACATACCGTTTAGAAGTCAAGCAAGTTGTCTATTGGAGAGGATATACTTGACAGGCCTTGTGCTTTCTCCT
>JASFEV010000112.1:0-13089 GCA_050124655.1 Desulfobacterales bacterium | reverse complement strand
CGGGTAAATAAAAAATAAAGGAAGCGATGATCAACGCCCAGGTGCGCGCAATACTGTTGGGTTTGCGGGAGTGCAGCTGTGCACCGCAACGCGGGCAAGACATCGAAAGGCCTTGGGCCGCAGATGCAGCTTTGCAAAGCAGATGACAGCTGTGGCAACTGACCAGAGAGGCGCGCATGGCTGTAAGCGGTGCTGGTTTCATGAGCGTTTATCCAATGTTTGCCAAACGATATGCGGATCGAGTGCTGCAGCGGATGCTGCCAGGATAAAAATAAGGATCATAAACGCGTACAAGGCGATACCCGGGATGATGTTGGCCATTTTGACCAGCTTAACGGCCGCCACCAGGATACCGATCATAAATACTTCCATCATACCCCAGGGCCGAAAGCTGCGCACCGTGCGAAAGAACAGGGCGAGTTTCCAGGGCCGCCACCGCATTTTTAAAGGAACCAGAACAAACAGCGTTCCGGTGAGCTCAAGGAATGGCAATACCACCGTTGTCAACAGCACGACACCTGCAATAATCCACATTCCTTGCCGGTAGAGTTCGATAACCCCCGTAATCAGATTGGTTTCCTGTATCTGAGCCTCTAATCTGAATGTTAAAAACGGGAACGCATTGGCAACAATGAAAAGGATCAGGCCGGCCACCGTCAATGCCAGCACGCGGTCCAGGCTGTTTTGTTTCCGACGATACAGGACGGCCCCGCAGCGGATGCAGCGGGCCGTACCGCCGGGGGGTAAGGGTTGGCTCTGATGCAGCAAATCACATTCATGACAGGCGATCAGGGATTTCATATCAATCTCAATTCAAATTCAGGCTAAACATGTCAACTGCCGGACAGTTGGTATTATGATCTATAGCGCTGATTGTCCTGATATATGAGCCATCTATATCATATAATGATAAACTTATCACCTGCTTTGCCTTAAATAAATGGTCACTTGAAGCAGGCAGTTTCAGGGTATAAATGCATTATGCCGGCCCGTTTTGCAATGATTATTTGCGTTGGCGAAAGAAAGAATTTTTTCTTGACAGCTAAAATACCTAATGATATTAGGGAAAATAATAACAAAATACATATAACAATATAAATTATTATATTTATTATTATTAATTATCCGAATAATATTTTTATTTTCTATAAATCCTTCCATTTTTGCGTCAACATAAGCTTCAAAGCATTCTTTTTTCAGCTTTTTTTATTATTTTATTGGCAAAATTGAAACAAATTTTAATATCATTTAATAAATAATAATATAAATATCAATATCCTATAATTTTTTCCCTTCAATCTTGTCACCAAGCCTAATTTATTTAAGTTTATCAAAAATGGCCAAAAATAACTCAAAAAATCATTCAAAAGCGCACACCCGGGTTCGCATTATCAATTCGGCCAAAAAATTGTTTTCCGAACAGGGGTATCAGAAAACCACCATTGTGGATATTTCCAAACAGGCCGGGCTGTCCGAAGCAGCTCTATACGAATATTTCCATGGCAAGGAAGATTTGCTGCTCACCATCCCGGACCTCTGGGTTTCCGAATTGCTGAAGGATCTGGACGAACAATTATTCGGGATTCAGGGCGCGGTTAATAAACTGCGCAAGTATTTGTGGTGGTACCTGCGCCGCGTTGAACAGGCCCCGCTGGATGCCAAAATCGTCTACCTCTTTTTAAAAACCAATGCTAATTTTTTAGAAACCGAAGTGTACGCTAATGTCAAAAAGCTCTATGCTTACCTGATCGACATTTTTGAAGAGGGTCAAAAAAACGGTGAAATGAAGCCGGATCTCGATCCGAGGATTGCGCGCGATATATTCGTTGGCACTATGGACCACATTATCACCCGCTGGTTGTTAAAGGATAGGTCTTATCCTTTGTTTGATAACTTGGACCATACCTTCAACCTGCTGGTTGCCGCGTTTAAAAAAGAACAATCCAATTCAGGCGATTATGTGAACTGAAAAAAAGGAGGATGTGAAATGGCCAAAACATTATTTGAATGGGATTATTCGGATTACCCGGGGGCCAAAACATACCCCCACCTGTTCAAGCCGATTCAAATTGGCAATCTGATAATACCCAATCGTATCAAGTATGCCGCCACCGAAGACAACCTCAACGGCCATGATGGATTTGTCACCGATGCCGGGGTTGAATATATGCGACAGCGGGCCATCGGCGTTGTCGGTGGCATGTGCTTTATGCAGGGCGTATACCTGGATGAAAAGCGCCAGGGTCAGGGATACGTCGGTCAGGCCGCCTGCTGGGATGACAAATTTATTCCAGGCCTTAAGCGCATCGCTGACGCCATTCACGAAGGCAAAGCGGTGGCCGGCTTTCAGCTGATGGATTGCGGCCGGGTGGGGGCGGTTGAAGTCGATTATTGCCATGGACCCTCGGCAGTTCCCCAGCGCCTCAGAATTTTTAAGCCCGTGCAGGAGATGAGCAAGGCGGATGTTAAAACCATGATCCAGCAGCATGTGGATGCCGCCCGGCGCGGTATCGAAGCCGGTTTCGATGTCATGGAGATATCCGGCATTGTCGGATATTTGATTTCCAATTTTATTTCCACTTACACCAACCGGCGCACAGATGAATACGGCGGTGACATCCGCGGCCGGATGCAGGCTGTGGTTGAAATCATTCAAGGTGTCAAAGATGTCTGTGGTCCGGATATTCCGGTGGGTATTCGCCTGTGCTCCGAAGAACTGCTGGATGATGTGCGCGGCAACACACCGGAAGAATCCATGGAGACTTACAAGCTCGCCGAAGAGGCCGGTGCGGATTATATCAGCTGTACCTTGGGCTGGCAGGAATCCATCTATCCGGTCATCAGCCGCGATATTCCGATGGGTAACTGGATTCATCTGGCCAAACGCGCCAAGGAACACGTCAATATCCCCATTCAGATGGCCTACCGCCTGTTTAAGCCGGGACTGCCGAACGAAAAAATCGGTGCCGGCGAGCTCGATCAGTGGGAAATATGCCGCTCGATGATTGCCGATCCGCACATGCCCAAGAAGGTGGCTGAAGGCCGGGAAGAGGAAATCCGGCACTGTGTGGCCTGCAATCTTTGCCTGGCGCGACTTTTTAGGGATGCCCCCATGACCTGTTACATCAATCCCGTTTGTGCGCATGAGTGGCAGGAAGAGTTTGCCAATCCGAAACCGGCGGAGGAGGAAAAAGAAGTTATGATCGTCGGCGCCGGTCCGGCCGGTCTTGAATGTGCCTATACGGCAGCTCGCAGAGGACATGACGTGCACGTTTACGATAAGCGCGATGTAATCGGCGGCACGCTTAATGAAGCCAAAAATGCACCTTACGGTGACGATGAGCTCTGGACCTGCATCGAGTACCAAAAGGTTATGTGCGAAAAGGCCGGGGTCAATTTTCATCTGGGCACCGAGGTCACCGATGATTTGATCGAAGAAGAAATGCCGGATACGGTCGTTTTGGCCACCGGACCTACTTATTCGAAGATTGACGCGCCCGGCGGCGACAGCGATAAAATTGTCAATCTGCTAGATGTAATGAGCGCCAAGGTCGAGGTTGGAGAAACGGTGGTGGTTTACGGAAACCGTAAACCGGGCATCGGCTGTGCGCTGCACCTGGCCAAACAGGGTAAAAAAGTCACCATTGTCGGTAAGGAAAAATCAGCCGGTTTCGATGTCAACCCCTCCTTTAAATGGCGTTATATGATTTACATGCGTCAAAATGGAATTACCGTCTATAACGATGGCGATATTGAGGAGGTCACCGATGAAGGCATTATCGTTAGAGCCTATGATGGCATCCGCTGGCCGGTCAAATGCGACACGCTGGTGATCAGTGACAGAGGACCCAACGAAAGTTTGAAAAAGACGGTTCAATCCGAGGGCATCGAGCTTTTCGTTATCGGGGATGCGCTGATTCCCCGTAATCTATCCAGTGCGGTCCATGACGGCTACCGTATTGGGATTCGATTGTAAAAAAAAGGAGGTTTCCATGCCAGTCGATGCTGAAAAAGAAATCACCAAAATGCATAAAATGCTGCACAGCACCCAGAATGAAATCGGTAAAACCTACTACCGCTGGCGGCAGGTCGCCATTGAATTGGCCGGTGACGATGCCAAACCGCTGGATGTGGCCCTTAAAGCTGCGGAGGTGTTTGGCAAAGATATCGGCAAAAGCTTTCTGCCGCGCATGAACTGGTTGAAAGGCGAGGAGGGCTTTATGATGATTCTGGCCAGATCCCTGGCCGGGCTCTGGAATACAGAGGGCGGTTTGGCTACGGTGGAAAAAGGCGAAAATCCCGGTGAATTATTAATTAGATGCATGCGTGATCCCTGGCCCACCTGGGCCAAGGAATACGGCGCGCCCATGGAAGAGGTCGCCTTGTGCCGGGAACGTATGTACCAGACCATCCTGGAAGACGTCAGCGCATTTATGAATGTGCCATTGAAGATTGAACTCCAGAAAGCCATCTCGCGCGGCGAAGGCGAAACGGTCATGAAGCTGTCCAAGGCGGAGTGATTCCGTTGCCAGCTTTCAGGTATCATAAATTATTTGTTCATTGCATCAATATAAATTCTATATGGAATACTGGAATACTGGAATAATGGGATATTGGGTACGAAAAGGAATGACATCTGATGCTTGCTCAATGGATTCACATCTAATGAACGCATTATTCCACCATTCCATGTTTCCAATATTCCATCTTTGAGTTAAGGAGAAAAAATATGGCTGCTCAAATTGATATGGATAAATGCACGATGTGTGGCGGTTATACCTCAACGCTGTGTGTGGAAGTTTGTCCGGATCAAGCCATCCGCGTGCAGGACGGAAGACCGGTGGTCACCGAATTTTTATGTGAAGACTGCAATGAATGCGGATGCATATGCCCGGATGCAGCAATTACTATACCGCTTGAAAAAGTAACGTTTTAGCAGGGCAGCGACTTTGTGATTCTTTTAAAGCGTTGACATGCGACATTCCGGCTCGGCCGGGTAGAGGAGGGTAGAATGAAAGTTAACAAAATCGACCATATCTGCATTGCGGTCAAAAATCTTGATGAGGCCCGTAAGGTCTGGGAGCCGGTATTGGGTAAATCCAAACCGGATGACGAATACATTGATGAGCCTGAAAAAATCAAGGTGGCGCGCTACTGGTTGGGAGAAGTGGGTTTTGAGTTGATGGAGTCGACCACTCCGGACGGTGATGTTGCTAAATTTATTGAAAAGAGGGGCGAAGGTGTCATGCTGATTAGTTTTAACGTCGATAATACCCGCGACGCCATGACCGAATTAAAGGACAAAGATTATCCCTTCATCGGTGGTGCCCGGCCTTTTCGGGATTGCGAGTTTGCTTTTATTCATCCCAAGAAGATGAATGGCGTTCTTTTAGAACTCATTGACTATAAGTGGAAAGAATTCGAAGAGTCATAAAGGAAATGGTTATTTTTCCGCTGAGCGTTGTTCTCCGCGGTGTTTAATCCTCGACGTACTTCAGTATTCGAGTATTTTGAATCGTTTTACAACAAAGCCCTTGGGCGTTAGATGCATTTTTGAGATAGCTTTTAGTTAATCTCTAAATTATGAGGTTAAAGACATGACGATTTCGAAGAAAATTGAAGATATCATTTCCAAGGCGTCTTTTATTCGCAAGATGTTTGAAGAAGGTGCCCAGCTCAAAACGCAATACGGAGCCGACAACGTATATGATTTCAGCTTGGGCAACCCCAATCTGCCGCCGCCTGAAAAATTTAATGAGTTACTCAGAGATACGGTAGACTCCTGCGGGCTGGGCGATCACTGCTATATGCCCAATACGGGTTATCCGATGGTTTGCGGCTCTGTCGCTGATTATCTGGCAGAAGAGCAACAGGCTCCGGTGACTGACAAAGAGATATTGATGACCTGCGGGGCCTCGGGAGCTCTAAATGTAGCGCTGAAGACGATTCTCGACCCTGATGACGAAGTTCTGACGCCGGCGCCTTGTTTTGTCGAATATAAATTCTACGCCGACAATCATGGAGGGATTTTAAAAACGGTTCAGTCTAAATCTGATTTTCAGCTCGATTTAGATGCGATATCCGATGCTATTACGACCAAGACCAAGGCTTTATTAATCAACTCGCCCAACAACCCTACCGGGCAGGTGTACCCTGAAGAAGATCTGCTGGCGCTGGGTGCCTTACTGGAAAAGAAAAGCCAAGAATACAAACGCACGATTTATCTGGTTTCGGATGAGCCCTATCGCAAAATCGTTTACGACGATGTCCAGGTCCCCAGCATTTTTACAAGTTATAAGAACAGCATTATCGGCACGTCCTATTCTAAAGATATTTCGATTCCCGGAGAGCGGATCGGATTTATTGCGATTAACCCTGCCGCTACCTACAAAAACGAACTGGTTGCCGGTATGACGGTTGCAAATCGAATTCTGGGATTTGTCAATGCGCCGGCCCTGATGCAACGCGTTGTGGCCTGTATGCAGGGGATGAGCGTGGAGATAGACGAATATGCCCGTAAAAGGAAATTGCTGTGTGACGGCCTGGCCGATTTTGGATACGAGTTTATCAAACCGTCAGGGACCTTTTATCTTTTTCCGCGCTCGCCGATTCCTGATGATGTTGAATTCGCCAATGCCCTCAAAGAAGAACGCGTTCTGGTGGTGCCGGGCAGCGGTTTTGAAGGGCCCGGTCATTTTCGCATTGCGTTTTGTGTGGATGATGAAGTGATAAAAAATTCGATGCCGGGCTTTGAAAAAGCCATTAAAAAGTATCGCTAATATCTAACAAAAGTACAGGTAAGAGCAGAGATATGCCAAAGACCCTGAGAGATTATGAAGTTTATCTGGTTTATGTGGATGCGGACAAATGCGATTCCTGTGAAGAATGCCTAAAGATGTGTCCGACCGAGGTTTTTGAGATGCCGCACAAGGCGATTCCTGTAAGGCCCCAAAACTGCCTGGGCTGCCTGACCTGTACGGCTGTGTGCAAGTCTAACGCGATTATAATTACTGAGATATAATAGCCGGTTAACTTATCAAAATAGCATCTCCGTAGGAATTGCCAATATCTTCAATTTGGAATGATGGAATGCTGGAGTAGTGGAATAATGGGATTTAAGAATTGAGAAGAAGCCGTTCTGCTTCCGGATATTTTTCCCAACATTCCAGTTTTCCATTATTCCAGTATTCCAATCATAAGTAAGAAAATCCCATTTAGCTTTGGAGATACGCTGTAAAGTTAGTCTAAATCAATACCAATTATTTAAGGGAAAATGATGAGCGATTCTATTCTAGTGATCGGTGGCGGCATTGCCGGTATTAACTGCGCCATGAACGCTGCCAAATATGGGACCCAGGTTTATCTGGTAGATGATACCTCCAGTATCGGCGGTATGATGGCACGATTGGACAAGACTTTCCCCACCAATGATTGTTCCATCTGTATTGAAGCGCCCCAGATGTATGAAGTCGACAATCATGAGAATATAGAGATTTTAACCAATACCGAAGTGCGCAAGGTCAAAAAGGTCAACGGCACCTTCAAGGTTAAACTGCTGCAAAAAGCCAAATATGTGGATGAAGAAAAATGCACCGGCTGTGGCGCCTGTGTTGAGGCTTGCCCGGTAAGTGTTCCGGATCCCCTGGATGGAAAGGTGGGGGGTATGCGCAAACTGGTGTCCATGGCGTTTCCCCAGGCGGTTCCCAATGTGGTGACGGTGGACCCCAGCTGCCGCTTTGGCGATATGCGTAAAGAAGGTGCCTGTATCGGTGAGTGCGCTGTGGATTGCAGCCAGTGTCGCGAATGCCCGATTGCCCTTTGCGTAAAGGCCTGCGAGAAAGAAGGCAAGAAAGCGATCACCCTCTGGCAGTCGAATAAAAAGCTGGACCTGGAAGTCAAAAGCATTGTTGTGGCGACCGGCATCAAAAATGCACCGCCGGCGGGTGATCTGCTCGGCTACGACACATACGAAAATGTCATTACCAATACTGAATTCGAAAGGCTGATGAATGCCGGCGGACCGACATCCGGTGAAATTATCCGGCCTTCGGATCAGAAGCACGCCAAAAAAATAGCGTGGATTCAATGCGCCGGGCGAGGGCTGGCCAAAGATAAAGGCACACCGTATTGCTCAAAAATTTGCTGTATGGTGTCCGCCAAACAAACCATCATTACCAAAGAGCACGATGCTTCAGTGGAAACCACGATATTTTATAATGATCTGAAAGCTTACGGAAAAGGCTTTTGGGAGTTTTACCGCAAAGCCAATGAAAACGATGTGCGCTATGTCAGGGGCCGTCCCTATGAGGTTTTTGAAGATCCCCAGACCAAAAATTTAACCCTGCGCTACGAAGACTTGGACACCGGCGAGCTGCAAACGCACGAAGTTGAACTGCTGGTGCTGGCTACCGGGATCATGGCCAACGATCGCAATAAAAGACTGGCTAAAGCGCTGAAACTCGAACTCGACGAACTGGGATATTTTAAGGAAAAGGATCCGCTGTTGTCGCCGCTGGAAACGAAAGTGGGCGGGATTTATTTGTGCGGTGGTGCCACCGGTCCGATCGATATTGCCGAGTCGGTGGTGCAGGCGACAGCAGCCGCTATGCGCGCCGTTAGTTCACATTCTTAATTGGACCTTTTTCCGATGAGCTGCGTTCTCCGCAGGTTTACTTCCTCAACGTACTTTAAGTACGCCTCGTTGTAAACCTTTGTGCGGCCTTGCTCATCGAAAAAATCTCTCAATTATGAATGTAAACTCTACCTAATAAAAAAAACAAAAAAAGGTATTTGTTCTTATTTTGCTGAAATATTACCGCTCGAAATACCAAGCATAAGACTCAAAATTATCGAGCGAAACTGGAAAAAATATCTCGCTAATGGCCGCACACAGCGCATCGTATTAATTAATCTTAAAAAGGTGCCTGTAAAAAAAATTGCAGTAGTTTTGAGGACATATTGATGAGTGATGAAGATATCAGGATCGGCGTGTTTATCTGTGACTGCGGCACCAATATAGCCGGTGTGGTGGATGTACCGGAGGTGGTGGAATATGCCCGGGGGCTGAAGCATGTCGTTCTGGCCGATGAAGGCCGCTGGTCCTGCTCAGTTGACTATCTATCCAAGATGCAGGACCTCATCCGGGAGAATAAGATCAATCGGGTGGTGGTTGCGAGCTGTACGCCACGAACGCATGAGCCCCTATTTAAGAGAACGACTAAAGAAGCCGGTGTGAATCCCTATCTGCTTGAGTTTGTCAGCATCCGCGAGCAGGTCTCCTGGGTTCATATGAAAGAACCTGAAATTGCTACCGACAAAGCCAAAGATCTGGTTAAAATGGGTGTTGCCAAGGCTGCGCTGCTGGAAGAAGGCCAGGAAATACGTTTGCCGGTTAAAACCGATTGCCTGATTATCGGCGGTGGGGTAGCCGGCATGAACGCGGCCCTGAGCGTCGCTGATCAGGGGTTTAATGCCACCATCGTCGAACAAGCACCTCAACTGGGCGGGGTATTGAATCAGATTTGTTTCATTTCCCATGACAATCATAAAATGCCGGCGGCCAAGGTGGTAAAGGCCAAGGTCTATCAGGTTCAGGCGCATCCGCAGATTAAAGTGTTTACCGATACGCAGGTCGAAACGGTGGACGGATATATTGGTAATTATCGGGTTGCCTTGAAATCCAACGGTGATGAATCCATTCAAAATCTGGATATCTCCACGATTATCGTTGCCACCGGCATGCAGGAAATCGAACCGGACGGTCAGTTTGAGTACGGTAATGATCCGCGCGTCATCACGCAGCTGCAGCTGGATAAAAAGCTAAAAACCAAACAACTTGGAGACGTGAAAAATGTCGTGATGATCAGCTGCGTGAATTCTAAAAATGAAACCCGGGGCTGCTGCAACATCGGCTGCCATACCTCTGTCAAAAATGCCATCGCCATTAAACACCTTTGCCCAGATGCCAACGTGCATATTCTTTACCGCGATATGAGCCTGATCAAAGAAGAGGGTACTGCCCAGCAACTGGCCAAACGGTTGGGCGTAAAATTTTTAAGATTTCCGGATGACCGCTATCCAGAGGTGCGTAAAGAAAACGGCGACCTGAAAATAAAAATATGCGATCTGCTGGTCGGCAAGGAATTTGAACTTACCTCGGATTTGATCGTTCTCACCACAGCCTTTAAAGGCCATGAATCCGTAGAACAGGTTAAAGGCCTGCTGAAAGTATCCGCTAATCCGGATGGATTTTTCCAGGAATCGCATGTCAAACTTGGCCCGCTGGAATTTGCCACCGATGGTGTTTCACTTGCCGGTTGCGCCAAGGCGCCGATGACTTTTAAGGAAAGCAGTGAAGAAGGTATTGGCGCCGCCATGAAAGCCTCCATCCCCATGCAAAAAGGCTACATCGAAACCGAAGGCATCGTCGCTGAAATAGATCTGACCGACTGTAACCAATGCGGTCTTTGCTCCAAACGCTGCCCGTATAGTGCCATAAAAGTGGATGCGGACGAAAATCCCGATGTCATTCAGGCACTTTGCAAAGGCTGTGGCCTGTGTGCGGCCGATTGCCCGAACGAGTGCATCAGTATCGTCCATTACTCAGACGAACAGGTCTTTGCGCAGGTCGAAGCCGCACTTGAGGAAGCACCGGAGCAGAAAATTATAGCTTTTGTCTGCCATTGGTGCGCTTTGGGCGGCGTGGATATGGCCGGCGTCAGCCGCTTGCAGTACCCTTCCAATGCCCGCCTGATCCGTGTGATGTGCTCAGCCCGTGTTTCGATGAAGATGATGCAACGGCCGTTTGAGCTGGGGGCTGCCGGCGTGCTGGTTGCCGGCTGTGAATTTCCCACTTGCCACTATATCGAGGGCAATTATGCCGCGGAAAAACGTTTAAAAAGAGCCCGGAAAAAACTGGCCAAAGCTGGTTTTGATCCGGATAAACTGTGGAATGTCTGGTGCTCGGCGGCTGATGGCCCCAAATTTGCGAACACCATGCGCCACATGGTTAAAGATCTTAAGTTAGAATGACCTGTCAGGCTGCTCATAACCTGGAAAGAAATTCAAAATCCGAAATCCGAAAATCGAAACAATATCGAATTTAAAAATTCAAAATTCTAAACTCGAAAGCTAGAATGAAAACTTTCTCATGCAAAAAGTTCAATAACGGCGGGAGAAATTTGTTTATAACATTTGATCATTTGGATTTTGAATTTGTTTCGCATTTCGATATTCGATATTCGGATTTTATACAGATATAGATCTTAAGGATGTTTAGCGAACATGACTGACAATACGAAATTCGCCGAAAGATTCAATGACATAGAGATGTTTCGCTACTGTGAGCAGTGCGGGCGCTGCAGCTCGGCCTGTCCGATCACCGGGATCAACGGGTTCAATATCAGGCGTCTGGTGCGGCATGTGGAGCTGGACCTGATCGATGAAATTGCCGGATCGACCATGCCATGGTTTTGTGCCGTCTGCGGTAGATGTCAAGATGCCTGCCCCAACGGCATCAAGATACTTGAGATCACACGCACCCTGCGGGCCATCGGCCCGGAAAAACAGATCCCGTTCGGACCGCAATGCACCGAGGCTTGCCCGGCCGGCATCGACGTGCCTGGTTATTTGCGCTTTGTTGCTGAAGACAAACCTGATGAAGCCTGTAAACTGATTATCGAAAAAGCGCCGTTTCCCGGCATTTTAGGCAGAGTGTGTACCCACCCTTGCGAAACCGCCTGTAAAAGAGGGGAGGTCGGCGATGCGATATCGATTTGTGCCGCCAAGCGCTATGCGGCCGATAAGGCCGGTGACTTGACCGAATGGATGTCGGCTGCAGGCCCGGATTCCGGGCACAAGGTCGCCGTTATTGGTGGCGGGCCCGCTGGTTTGACGGCCGCTTTTTACCTGAGGAAAAAAGGGCATCAGGTGACCGTATTTGAGGCCCGGCAGAAATCGGGCGGCATGCTGCGCTATGGGATTCCATTTTATCGGTTGCCGGAAGATGTGCTCGACAAGGAAATCGGGTATGTGTTGGGCAGCGGAATCGAACTACGGACCGGCCAGAAACTGGGTGTGGATTTTGAAATAGACCAGCTCAAGCAAGAGGGTTATGAGGCTGTCTTTGTAGCTGTCGGCGCTCAGCTCAGTCGCAAAATCGAGCTGGAGGGCTCTGAACTGGATGACGTTTTTTGGGGGGTCGAATTTTTAGCCGCTGTCGCGGGAGGCCAAGAGATGGCTGTCAAGGATCGGGTGGTTGTCATCGGCGGCGGCAACGTGGCCGTCGATGTAGCATTGACGGCCTTGCGCCTCGGGGCTAAGGATGTCAAGCTTGCCTGTCTGGAAAGTAGGGAAGAAATGCCGGCCAATCCATGGGAAATCGAACAGGCCCGGCAAGAGGGTGTCGAAATGTTGTACTCCTGGGGACCTGAAAAAATAACTGAAAATAACGGCAAGATTAGCAGTATCGAACTAGTACGTTGTACCTCAGTTTTTGATGATGAGGGTAACTTTTGCCCTTACTTTGATGATACCCGCAAAACCATCAAAGCCGATCAGGTCATTCTGGCGATCGGCCAGGCCAGTGAGACAGCATTTTGCCGGGATTTTTGTTTTCTGGATAATCAGCGTTCGTTGCCGGTGAACAACGGTCTCATTGCAATTGACAATGCTACCCAGGAAACTGAAATGCAGGGCGTATTTGCGGGTGGTGATGCCGCCAACGGTCCGGCGACGGTCATAGAAGCCATTGCCGCCGGGCGCCGGGCGGCGATTTCAATCGATATTTATCTAGGCGGGGATGGCATAATTGAATTGGGAATTGGGAATGTCGAATGCGGAAATGGTCAACCCGATTACGATGGGAAACGTGAAGCCGGATTCGTGGAGCTGAAACGGGTTGAAGTGCCATCCCTGCCCCTTAACGAAAGGCATGCGGGATTTTCCGAGGTTGAGCTTGGCTACAATGAGGAGCAGGTCAAAGCGGAAACCCATCGCTGTCTGCAATGCGATCTGGAAATTTGTCTGGCCAGGCAAATACGGGCCAATGAGCTAGATATTTAATGGTGCCTATTAGTTTCGCTCGTCCAA
>JASFEV010000111.1:0-13263 GCA_050124655.1 Desulfobacterales bacterium | reverse complement strand
ATATCGCTCTGACAATTAAGGCATCGTCTGCTTTACAAAAATACCACGCACAATATGGAAAACACCCAATTTCGTCAAGTATTCTATCTATAATGACTGTCAAAAATATGTTCCGGCAAACTGTCATTGCGAGGAGCCTTGCGACGAAGCAATCTTTTGCAAAACCGACGAGATTGCTTCGCTTCGCTCGCAATGACTTTTGACAGATTCACTAATTCAATCGGAACATATTTTTGACTACGGCTATAATTGAAATGGTTAAACGGGTTTCATAAGGGTTAGATCTTGTTCGATAGCAAGGCTATGAGGAGGAGAGGGAGTGCCGCGTACAAGTAGTACGCAAGCGAACCTTGACGACGAATAACACAGCTATCGGGCAAGAGATAATGCTTAGGAAACCCGTTTAGAGATTGAGGAATTTGGCCGCGATCGACTTCATAATCTCATTCGTTCCCGCAAAAATCGACATCACCCTCACATCGCGCCAGGTGCGGGCGATCGGGCAGGCTTCCAGCATTCCGAAATCGCCGCAGAAATCAAGCGCACGATCGGCAACCCGCTTGACCATGTCCGTGGTCCAGTATTTGGCCATAGACGTTTCAACCACAACATTTTCACCGGCCATATGATCCTGTATTAATTTTTCGACAAAGGTCCGGCCCAGCTTGACATCGGTGCCCATTTCGATCAGACCGAATTGGACGGCCTGGGATTTCGACACCGGTTTCCCCGAAATCTGGGTTTCCTTGCAATGCGCCATGGTCCATTCCAGGATGCGCTCTGCACCGGCAACCGCCCAGATGGCGCATACCAGGCGCTCCTGCTGCAATTTTTCCATGAGCATCAAAAAGCCGTCGCCTTTTTTGCCCAAACGGTTGGTTTTGGGGATACAGCATTTGGAAAAAAAGAGCTCGGCCGTATCCTGGCTCCACAGCCCCATTTTTTTCAAGCGGCGGCCTTTCTCAAAACCCGGTGTGCCGGATTCGACCAGATACAGCGAAATGGCCTGGTAAGGGTCATCGATTTCAGGATCCCGGGCGGCCAGCACGATCACGTCCGCAAGGATGCCGTTGGATATAAAGGTCTTGGAGCCGTCGAGGACCACCTCATCGCCTTCTTCGACCGCAGCGGTGGTTATCGATGCCAGGTCACTTCCTGCTCCCGGCTCCGTCATGGCCACCGCTGTGATGATGTCTCCGGAGACGCAAGCGGGTAAATATTTTTTCTTCAGTTCCGCCGATGCATAGGCGGTAATATAAGGGACGACGATGTCGCTATGCAAAGGCGCCACCAGACCGTTTTGATGGGTTCGGGAGATCTCTTCAGTGACGATCACGGAATACAAAAAATCCCCGCCGATGCCGCCATAATCGGGTGAGACTTCGGTGCACAGGAACCCGGCCCGACCCAATTTTTGCCAGGCCGCTTTGGGGACGATCCCGTCTTTCTCCCATTGATCCGCATGGGGCGTCACTTCCTTGGCCAAAAATTCACGCAATCGTTTTCTAAAATCGAGATGATCTTGGGTGTAATTTAAAATTTCCATAAAATAAGCTCGCTTTATTGGGCGTGTATGGCAACTGCATTTAAGGAAAACCCTATTTTTAGAACCCATTTGAAAAGGGTGGATAAGGGTTCATGGCAAGGCGCGGTTCGGCGAAAAAGCGGAGCATACACGATAGTATGTGAGCATTTTGAGCTGATCCGCAACACAGCCATGGGCCCTTAGACGCCTTTTTGAAATGGGTTCTATTTATATTTTCCGATGATGGATACACTGCACACATTCCTAGCCGGAAAACCGCCCAAATTATGAATCAGCCCAAGGCGGGGATTCGCGAACTGGCGCTCGCCGGCCCGGCCGTGAAATTGCAGATACAGCTCACACAGCTAATATTGGAAATATGTTCGGGTTGGAGGACTAAAGTCAAGGGAAACTTGATTTATGCCAGGGCGCCGATTTTTCATAAAAAAATTTGCATTCTTACGATTTATGCAATACTTTTGCATAAAGGGGTTTTCTTTATTACCCCCTCTCTGTAAAATTATAATTATTTCAAATATTTTACAATATTATTGTGTATAACCGCTTACTTTTAGGCATATGATCAGTCGCAACAAAAATATTTCCAATTTGAATTGCAATCTTAGCAACAAATTATGCATCATGAAGAGAATTACCGAACTTATTGTTATTATTTTATTGACAATATTTTTTCATCAAGCTGCGCTTGCCGCCGATCCAGTGCCCGTCTTTGTGAGCATCGCCCCCCAGAAATATTTCGTGCAACAAATTAGCAAGGATCTGGTGAATGTTCAGGTGATGGTGCTGCCCGGAGCCGATCCACATACCTATGAGCCCAAGCCCAGGCAAATGGCTGACCTTTCGAAGACTCAGGTTTATTTTGCCATCGGCGTTCCGTTTGAACATATCTGGCTGAAAAAGCTTGGCGCAGCCAACCCAGACATGAAGATTGTTCACACGGATGGCGGCATCGCTAAGATACCCATGGCAACCCATCATCATGATGAGAGAGAGGCTCATCATGAATAGGAACGCAGCAATGAGTACCCCGATTGTCGAAATTCAAAATGTGACATTCACCTATAACCGTGAAACCGCATTAGAAGATGTCAATCTTGAGATCCTGCCAGGGGATTTCATGGCCATGATCGGTCCCAATGGGGGTGGTAAAACAACCCTGTTGAAACTGATATTAGGCTTGCTGAAACCGGATAGAGGTTTCATCCGCGTCACCGGCCAATCCGCTCAAAAAGCGTCAGCGAACATCGGATATGTGCCCCAGGATGTGCATATCAATCGCAGCTTTCCGATTACCGCCATGGATGTGGTGCTGATGGGCAAGCTGGAGCCCAAACAACGATGGGCGCGCAAGACACAATCCAATCGCCAGGAAGCCCTGGCAGCGCTGGAGCGGCTGGAGATGGCGCCCCTGGCGCAAAAGAAAATCGGTGAATTATCCGGCGGTCAGTGCCAGCGGGTCTTCATTGCCAGGGCGCTGGTCACCCAACCCCAGTTGCTGCTGCTGGACGAGCCCACCGCCAGCATAGACACCAAAGGCCAGGCGGAATTTTTCGAAATGCTCAGAGATCTCAACGAGGATGTCACCATTGTGGTTGTCAGCCACGACCTGCTGGCGGTATCCCGGTATGTTAAGTCGGTGGCGTGTGTCAACAGGGTCCTGCACTATCACAACCAGGCCGAAATTACCAGCGAGATGCTGGAAACCATGTATCCCTGCGCGGCTGACGATACGTGTCCGGTGGAATTATTGGCCCACGGGTTGCCGCATCGCGTGCTCAAAGATCACTAGAAGTGGTCTCAAAACCCCATCTGAGGTTTTGAAACAACTTCTAATCACTATATTTCATGGTATTTTGCTAAATGATCGAAGCCCTTGAATTTGAATTTATGCGTCATGCGCTGATCGCCGGCCTGTTGGCCAGCTTGATCTGCGGCATCATGGGAACGCTGGTGGTCGTCAACCGCATTGTTTTTCTGTCGGGAGGTATTGCCCATGCTGCTTATGGCGGTATCGGCCTGGCCTTTTTCTTTGGCTGGCCCTATTTACCCGGCACCATTGGTTTTGCGTTGGCCGCTGCCATGGTGATGGCCGCCATCAGCCTAAAAGCCAAACATCGCGCCGACACGATCATCGGAGTTATCTGGGCTCTGGGAATGGCATTTGGCATTATATTGATCGACCTGACCCCGGGCTATAATGTGGATTTGATGAGTTATCTGTTTGGCAGCATTCTGACCGTACCCGCATCGGATCTGTTGATCATGCTGGTCGTAGGCATTTTAATAACGATTCTGGTGGCCCTTTATTATCAAGACCTGCTGGCCATGTCCTATGATGAAGAATTCGCGCGGATTCGCGGTGTGCCGGTAACGGGGCTGTATTTTGGGTTGATCGGCATCCTGGCGGTCACCATCGTCCTGGTGATTCAGGTGGTGGGCTTGATTCTGGTAATTGCCCTGTTGACCATCCCCCCGTTTATCGTTGAAAAGTACGCAAAATCCTTGCTGCAGATGATGGTGGGCTCCAGTTTGCTGGGGGCTGTGTTTACAATGGCCGGTCTGTGGATTTCTTATCAATATGATTTAACATCCGGCGCCGCCATCATCATGGTGGCAGGAGTTGTGTTTATGATCTCCTTGCTAATTGAACGAATAGGCATTCTTGCAAGAACAAAAGGTGATCCCACAGCAAGTCAAATAAGATAAAGAGTTGCCTATAAACCGAAAAAGATAGAGGATTATCATGTGCCATCAATGTAATTATCCGGAAATGTTGGCGGCGGCTGATATGGAAACGACCAAAAATCGCCTGAACGTTTTGGAAGTTGTCGGCAACAACCGCTTTCCGCTGTCCGCCGATGACATCTTCACCACCCTGGAGCGCAACAGTTCAATCAACCGGGTGACGGTCTACCGTATTCTGGACTTGTTGGTAGATAATGGGATCGTGGAGCGACTCAGCACCGGCGGCAGAGCCGCTTATTACGGTCTGGCACCCAATGATCACCATGCCCCCCACCCCCATTTTTACTGCAAAAGCTGCGGGCAGATGGACTGCCTGAATCCGGAGAGTCTAAGCGTCGATACCGGCCCGCTATGGCAAACCTTTCCCGGTCGAATTGATAAAATCGAAGTCCGCGTGGACGGGGTTTGCAAAAACTGCCTGAAACAAAATGCCAGAGAGAATTAGCGATGATGGCAATGTGATAAGGGTAGCGGCAAACAAGTGATCAGAAAAATTTTGATGGTGCCCGGCCTACTGCTCTTTCTTTTCGGTTTTTTCCAGAATTTTGTTTAAGGTCGCGTTGATGCTCAGCAACACTCGTTTAATATCGTTTAGCTGTTGCATCACCGAGGCATGACTGTTGGGATTGCTGGCAGCGTTTGCCGGGCGGAATCCGATTTTGCGGGAAATATCGTCCAGGCGGATGCCCAAGGTGACAATAAAATACAGCAGTAAAATAAAGGCAAAGGTTTCTTCCCGCCAGTACAAAACCCGCCAGCCCACGTATAAAATCACCAAAAACACCGCGCTGGTCAGAAAATAAGGATGATCGACAATCCATTTTTTTATTTTAGAAACCATATTTGCTTTCTGGAATTAGAAGTTTTGGCTATTTTTAACCGGGAAACGGGCTCAACCGTCAATTATTTTTTCAACTCCTCATCCCTCAGGACCCGTCGCAAGACTTTGCCCACATTAGACACCGGCAGACTTTCCCGGAATTCAACGTGCTTGGGCCGCTTATAGCCGGCCATGTTTTCTTTGCTGAATTCCTTAATTTCTTCCTCCGTGGCCGTTTCACCGGGCTTCAGCTGAACAAAGGCCTTAACTGCCTCGCCGCTCTTTTCATTCGGTGCACCGATTACGGCAGCCAATTCCACCTTGGGATGCTGGAAAAGAATATCTTCAACATCGCGCGGATAGACATTAAAACCACCCACGATAATCAGGTCTTTTTTGCGATCGGTCACCAGGATATAGCCCTCTTCATCGATATGACCGATGTCTCCACTTAAAAAATAACGTTTACCGTCAATTTCGCGGAAGACCTCCTCGGTTTCTTCGGGTCGATTCCAATAGCCTTGCATGATCTGGGGTCCGCAGATGGCGATTTCGCCATCTTCACCCTGGGGCAACTCGGTTGTTCCGGTCTCAATATCTAAGATCTTGATATGCGTTCCGGGTATCGGAAAGCCGATTGTGCCGATCTTACGATGTTCCCGGTTTGTCGGGTTGATCGTGACAATCGGGGCCGTCTCACTTAGCCCATAACCTTCAAAAATAACAGCGCCTGTGTTTTCTTCGAACTGCCGGCAAACTTCAGGCGGCAGGGGTGCCCCGCCGGAAAAACATCCCATCAACGAACTCAAATCGTATTGGTCGAGATGTGCATGATTGGTGAAAGCCACGAAAATCGTGGGTACGGCAGGCATGATCGTCGGTTTGTGTTTCTGCACCACTTTAAGCACTTCGGTAAAGGGCGGATTGCCGGCGCGGGGGTCGGGGATACAGATCAAACAGCTGGCCGAATCGCAGGCGGACAACATGGCACAGGTCAGCCCGAAAATATGATACCAGGGTAGAACACCAAGGTACGTGTGAAACCCGCCCGCTCGCGCTCTTTCCGGCTTAGCACCCGGTTCATGCACCAAACGAATCCACTCAGCTGCAGCCTCCAGATCATAGGCAAAATTGTTATGAACCAGGGCCGCGCCTTTGGGAACACCGGTGGTCCCCCCCGTATAAATGATCACGGCCAGATCCTCAGCGGGGTTAATGTCAACTTCGGGCGGCTGGGGTTGGGCGCCGGAGACCACATCATCAAAAAAAAGATGGCCCGGCTGATAGTTTCCGGCTTTGGGAATTTTTCCTAAAAGTCCACCGATAAATGCTTTGAGTGGCGGTAGGTAGGATTTAACCCCGCAGATGACCACGATCTCCACATCGCTGTCCTTGATGGCTTCAACGGTGGTTGAATAAAACTGGGGATGATCCATGCAAAAGACGGCCCTAACACCGGCATCTTTCAACTGAAAGTTGAGCTCGTTGGCCTTGTAAAGGGGGTTGCAGGTCACGCAAACAGCGCCGGCTTTTAAAATACCGAAAAATATGGCCGGATAGTGGGGTAAATTGGGTAAAAAAATGGCCACACGGTCGCCCTTTTGGATACCGCGTGTGGTCAAAAAATAGGCGATACGATCAGCCGTATCTTTGACCTGTGCGTATGTGCGTGTGGCATCGTTGAAGATCGTATATACCTGATCCGGATAGTTGCGGGCAGATTCATCCAGGATGGAAAACAGAGGTTTTTCATATCCTGAAAGATCGTGCGGGACGCCTTCGGGCCAATTGCGCGCCGGCCAAGTCGTGGCTGTCATTTGAATCTCCTTTGGTTGGTGGTTGTTTGGTGGCACCTCCTTCGAACTGAATTATAAATAAAAATAAATGAGAGAGTAAGACTATATCTTATAAATAAGCGGAGAACTCTTTTTGAATCACTTCATAAAGCTCTTCGCCGATCGCCAGCCCCAGATCGATAAACTGTGGGCCGTATTTTTGGCCGGTGGGCGTTCGGAAGGTGGTTTTAATGCTCTTGATTTTTGCCATCCCCTGGGGATAACCCTCCATAAATTTTGTAAGGGGCGGATTAAAATAGGATACCATATCCCAGAGGGTATCATGGAAATTATCCGGGCCCCAACGGAATTTATCCGCGTCATACAGACAATTGGATAGTAGCTCTCCTTTGGGTGAGCTCGCATCAATCGGCTCTTTGAAGGCCTCATGATTTTGAATGGCAGTCGAAATATAATCGATCTCTTCAGCCGAATATGAATATTTTTTGAGCAGTTTTTTGGCATGTGCGGCGGCATGGGAAGAGTGATCCTTTTTTTTGCGTTTGACGTCATGCAGCAAACCGGCCGTCTGGGCCAAACAGACCAGACGTGAAAGTGCCTCTTCGTCACAACCGCTTTGCCGGGCTTCGATCACCATTAATGTGCCCGCATCGTGAGAGACCTTAACCGCATGCATCAGGCCGTGTCCGAAATCATTTTCCAGGGTTCTAGCTAAAAGAGAGAGCAGCTTTTTGATGTCGCGGCTGCTGTCAAAATATTGTTTTGAAGCCTCATCAGCCACAGAATGATCATGATAGAAGATCGGTGTGGGATGCCGCAAGATGATTTGACGCGCCCGCTGACGAATTTGATGATATATAGGCTGCATAGAGCGGAGCTATGGAGTGTTGGAGCCAAATCAATTGCGGATTTTAGATTGCGGATTGCAGATTTGACATATGAAAAATATTGGGCACTTAAAATCCAAAATCTGCAATCCCAAATAAAAATGCTCCATTACTCCTGTTTTTTAAAGCACGGTTGCTAATAAGAGATCTTTTTTTCGAAAGTAAAGAATCGTTCAGATAACAGGACTTTAAATTTCCGACAGCGAAAAGGGACGACCGCAAACTTTCCAGTGTCCATCTTCTTTGATTAGCGACAAGGTTTCATCAACCTCATGAGATTCGATGAGAAAAAACAATCGTCCGATAAAGGCAAAAACAGGGTTAATGGATCGCAGGCGCTCTCCGGTAATTCTGACTTCGGCATTGTTTTCATCGGTCATCTGGATTTCAGTGGAAACATGCGAAAGTTGGGTTCTCATATAATTTTTGGAAAAACCCAACATACTGGCCCGGTCGGCAACAGAATTCAGATAGGTATCGACGATATTTAACTCTTCATCTTCGACCAGCTCACTGCAAAGACGCTCCGACATCGAAGGGCCGTCCAGCATGAAATAGGCTTTTGCGAAATCGACTGCGGCTGTTACGGGATTATCCACTTTCCCAATTGAAATCAGAATCCCCTGCAGAATGACAAAAACCACGACCACAAATCCGATAATCGTTAAATTTTTACCGCTTAGCATTGATTTAACCTCCATTAAACAAAACCCGCAACCACCGGATACGGTTTGGGGTGGTCAACAATAGGATGGCGACGTGTTTCAAATGCAATTCAGACGGTGGTCGCCATCTGAACAAACATCAAAATGTGGACGTTCTCCCCTATCATGAAATGGTTGTGAATGACAAGAATTTTTAAATTGCCGTGCGTATCGATTCTACTATTGGATCGTTTGGTTTGCCTAATTCGACAGATTCGGGTAATCTTCTGGATTAATGGCGTAACCCATTTTCGATCAACCCCATACCGCATGCTATGGCAACTAAGCGCAACATTTAATAGGTAATTCAATATGGCTAACGAAAAAGAAACGGTTGTCGGTCATATTTTGAAAGCCGCTATCTATTCAAAGGACGGATTTAAAGCCGCATGGGCCCATGAAATGGCTTTTCGAATTGAAGCGCTGGTGATTGCAGTGCTATTGCCCATCGGATTCTGGGTTGGCCAAACAGGTGAGATCGGCAAGCCCGAAGGGTTTCAAATTTTTAGTGGTTGTTAAAATAACGTTTCTGAATTCAAACGTTTTTCTACAACCACTTATGCCGCATTTCCTTATTTTCGTTTGTTATTAAGGTAAGCGGCGAAAAATTAAAATGGTAGAATTCATTGAATATTTAAAAAAATTGTCCCTCTTTTTAAAATTTGAAACGCTCAATTAGGGTCGTAGTATACACGTCTGAACCCACGGCTCGGCCACCGCCTTAAGCTGCTCAAGCTCATCATCAGTATACTCATAATTGGTATCCTTAAAAAATTCAGGATGCAGCATGTCACTTTTGTGAAAACGCTGCAACGTGTACATGCTGGCGCCTTCAATCAAGCGACAGATATTTTCAATAATCTGAGTGGTCACGATGGGCTTGACGCAAGTGGTTCTAAATTCATATGCCACTTTCGATTCCATAATAATTTCGATACTTGATAGGATGGCGCTCACATTGCAATTGGATTGAATATAGGTGGCATATTTTACCGGATCGGTTTTCAGATCCATGGCAATGTAATCCACCAGCTCATCTGCAATCAGCCGTTCAAGCACTTGCGGGCGGCTGCCATTGGTGTCTAATTTTACCGGATAATCCATTTCTTTGATATGGCGGCACAAATCATACAGATCTGCTTGCAGGGTCGGTTCGCCGCCGGATATGACGACGCCGTCTAAAAACCCTCTGCGGGTTTCGATGAAACGGTAAACGCTGTCCGGCTCAAATTCAGAAGAGCGTCGGGAGCAGCCGCCGACCAGTTCCGGATTATGACAATACGGACAGTCAAAGTTACAACCCGACAGAAATATCCCGCAGCTGAGCTTGCCCGGATAGTCAATCATCGTATTTTTCAGCAAACCACCAATATGCATCTTTCCGGAATCTCCTCGTTATGGGTGTCACAGACAAGGTTTCAGGTGTCAGGTGTCAGGACGAATAAAGGGGTTGACACCTGAAACCTTTTAAGGTGGCGTTCGGAACGCGAGTGCCGAATGATCCGATCCTCCCAAATAACGAATAACCAATAACGAATAACTAAACTTAGGCCACCTTATACACCTTACGATTGCTGTATTCAGCCTGTTTGCCGTCATTCCATTGTTTCACCGGTCGCAAATAACCGACTACCCGTGAATACACCTCTGTTTCCTGGTCACAGATAGAGCAGGTCGACTGCTCCCCATTGATATAGCCATGAGAAGGGCAGACACTGAAGGTCGGTGTCAATGTAAAATAGGGCAGCCGATAATGGGCGGTGACTTTTCTGATCAATGTCTTAATGGTTTCGATGTCACTGACATGTTCACCCAGGAAAATATGCAGCACCGTCCCGCCGGTATATCTGGTCTGAAGGCGATCCTGTAGTTCCAGTGTTTGATATATATCCTCGCTGTAATTAACCGGCAACTGGCTGGAATTGGTGTAGTAAGGTGCTGCGCCGGCTCGATAGTCGGCTTCATTGGCGCAAATAATCTTCGGAAACGCCTTTTTGTCCAGCATGCAAAGCCGGTAGGAGGTGCCTTCGGCCGGTGTGGCCTCAAGATTGAAAATGTCGCCGGAATCCTCTTGTATTTGTGAGATCAGATCGCGCAAAAAGTCCATAACCACCAGGGAAAATTGTTGACCAGCTTCAGAACCAATGTCTTCGCCCAGAAAATTCAGACAGGCTTCGTTCATGCCGATAATGCCGATGGTGGAAAAGTGATTTTTCCAGTACAGGCCCGCTCCTTCCTTAATATGGCGCAAATAAAACCGCGAGTACGGATACAGGTTTTTGTCGGTAAAGAGTTCCAGAACTTTGCGCTTAATCGAAAGACTTTCGGCAGCCAGATGGACCTTTTTTTTAAGATGTTTAAAAAAATCGTCGCGGGTCTGACTGATATATCCAATCCGCGGCAGGTTAATCGTCACCACGCCGATGGAGCCCGTCAAGGGATTGGCTCCGAAAAGGCCCCCGCCGCGCTTTAACAGCTCCCGATTATCCAGACGCAAGCGGCAGCACATGGAGCGGGCATCTTCAGGTGCCATATCGGAATTGACGAAATTAGAAAAATAGGGGATCCCATATTTGCCGGTCATTTTCCAAACCATATCCAGATTGGGATTGTCCCAGTCAAAATCAGCCGTAATGTTGTAGGTGGGTATGGGAAAGGTAAAAACCCGTCCCCTAGCGTCGCCTTCCACCATGACTTCCGCAAAGGCCTTGTTTATTAAATCCATCTCCAGCTGAAATTCGCCATAGGTTTCGGGCTGTTCGATGCCGCCAATAATGACCGGTTGATCCTTTAAAAGCGGCGAAACATTCAAGTCCATGGTAATGTTGGTAAAGGGTGTTTGAAATCCCACCCGGGTCGGGATGTTGATGTTAAAAATAAACTCCTGCAGGGCTTGTTTGACGTCGTCGTAGTCCAAACCGTCAGAGCGGACAAAAGGTGCCAGAAGGGTGTCGAAATTGGAAATGGCCTGCGCACCGGCGGCTTCACCCTGCAGGGTATAGAAAAAATTCACGATTTGACCCAGAGCGGAACGCAGATGTTTGGGTGGTGCACTTTCAACTTTGCCTTCAACCCCTTTGAAGCCCTCGCGCAGCAGATCCTGTAGATCCCAGCCGACACAGTACACCGATAACAGATTCAAGTCGTGAATATGCAAATCACCGTTCTTATGGGCTTGCCGGATTTCAGGTGGATAGATGCTGTTGAGCCAATATTCGGATGTCACCTCAGAAGAAATATAATTGTTCAGTCCCTGCAGCGAATAACACATATTGCTGTTTTCTTTTATTTTCCAGTCCAATTTTTGAATGTAGTGATTGACCAGATCGACATTGGCTTTGGTGGTGATCTGTCTGATCTGGGCATGCTGTTCCCGGTATAAGATGTAGGCCTTGGCGGTCTTAAAAAAGGGCGAATCCAGCAGCACCGCTTCAACAATATCCTGGATCTCCTCCACTTCAGGTTCCGGATCCAACTGTAACTCATGCGCCAGGGTTAAAACGCGCAATGTTAGTTTTTTGGCTTCCTTTTCGCCGAATTCGCCGGTGGCATTTCCGGCTTTGACAATTGCAGCCGTAATTTTGGATGAATCGAAATCAACAACCCTTCCGTCTCTTTTTTGAATTTTTTCCAGCACTGAAGTCACCTCACATCGTTTATGTTATCCCCTGCTCGTTTATCCATTATCGGCACAGACCTGGCGCATCGCTCAACGCATCCGGTAACAATAAGCGATAAATCCCATTTAAGGCCGGCCAAGTGTACAATATATAAGTCTGGGTACAGCCTACAGAATTGTTCCGGATATTTGGGCCGAAAGAAAGGGGCTAAAGAAAGCCCCCTGAAGTGTAAAATAGAGTGAAATACTGTCAAATGCTGTAAACTTTTTAAGACAAAAAAAACCACAACATGTGGTTTCTCATTATTCCGGATCCAATATTACCACAACATATAGATGATTGTCAACTAAAAAAATCAATATATTGTGGCTTTAATTTAGAATTATAAACGTATATATAAATATTATTAATAATAACAAATAGCTAAGCACCTATTGGCGTCGTAATGCCGAATTCCTGCTATAAACCGCATGGGGTATAGGGGTAGACGCTTTAAAGTCGGGATTGAAAATAAGGCTTTAAAATCGCAAAATTTTGATCAAAAGAAATATTTGAGGATCCAATCAAAAAAAATCGAAGCCAAATATTGATAGTTTTAACCTATCAATAAACGCCCATTTTTCTCGTATTGTCAAATTGAAAATAATGCAAACATTGATCTTACAAAATGACATTTATTTTATAGAAATTAGATCCAAAATTTTCTTAGACATAAAAAGGAGGTTTACCATGAACTTCACAGATAAAGAACACAATTACATTGAATCCGATGAAGAGAGAGAACAAGGACACGAGGATACCCGTTATAAGAATTTCGAGTGCGATAATCGACTGGGGTGCAATTTAGGAATTGATGTGGCCGGATAGTTGAGCGATCCTAAATTATGAATAGGGCAGCTGTCTGATGACGCTGCCCTTTTTTTATGAGCGCATTTGTTGGAACGGGATATGAGGTTTATTTTTAATGGCGCTAACCATATAGAGCGTTTGTCATAATAACGTTCCGATACAGGCAGTTTTTTGAGTCTTTTTTGGGTTTTTAATAACGTCTAAGATAGCTTGGTCCAAACGCTCTCATAATTGTTCTTCATTTTTGCAGACATAATTGTTGAACCAGCGCGCTTTCATCGTCAGCCAAATCCGCT
>JASFEV010000110.1:0-13295 GCA_050124655.1 Desulfobacterales bacterium | reverse complement strand
GTCATTATATCCAAGGCCCCTGCGACCCTTGAGCTGGTGATTGTCACCGCCCTCATCTTGATCGTGATATCCATTCCGGCAGGCGTTTATGCCGCCATCTATCCCAAAAGCTGGTTTTCGCGGATCATCATGGCCGTCAGTACGATCGGGGTCGCGATTCCGGTATTTCTAACAGCAATCGCGCTTATCTATTTTTTTAGCGTCGAACTCAACTGGCTGCCATCCTATGGGCGCGGCGAAACCGTCAATATCTGGGGATGGGAAAGCGGATTTTTTACCTGGGATGGGCTCAAGCACCTGATCCTGCCCAGCATATCGCTATCATCGATCATGCTGCCGCTGTTCATCCGCCTGGTGCGGGCCGAAATGATGGAAATTTTAGAGACCGAGTACATCAAGTTTGCCTGGGCCAAAGGGCTGCGCCGTGAGCGCGTCTGGTTCATTCATGCCTTTAAAAACACGCTGCTGCCGGTGATTACCATCTTTGGCGTCGAGTTGGGAATTCTGATGGCGTTTACCATTTTGACCGAATCGGTGTTTAACTGGCAGGGGATGGGATTCATGTTTATCGAGGCCGTGGAACGCTCGGACACCTCTCTGCTGGTAGCCTACCTGGTTGTGGTGGGTGCCATTTTCGTGGTCATCAATACCGTGGTTGATATTGTCTACGGGTTCGTCAATCCCACCGTCAGAATTGCAGGCAGAAAATGAATACCTGGCAACGATTTAAAAATTCTTATCTATTTTACAATTTCAAACAGGATCCCATCGCAATCGCAAGCTTTGGCGTGCTGGCGGTTCTGGTGATAATCAGTATCCTGGCGCCGATGTTGGTGCCACATGACACTTACGACTCAGCCACCATTGATATCCTGGATGCTGAAACACCGCCGGCCTGGATGGAAAACGGCAACGAAAAATTCCTGTTGGGAACCGACATCCAGGGCCGCGATCTGCTCAGCACCATGATTTTCGGCCTGCGCGTATCGCTGATCATCGGTGTGGGCGCGGTGTTTTTCCAGTCTTTGCTGGGCATTCTCGTGGGTCTTCTGGCCGGTTATTTCGGGGGCAAGCTGGATGCATTTTTAATGCGCATCGCCGACATTCAATTTTCAATTCCCTACCTGATTGTGGCCATTTTTACCAGCGCCATTTTTAAACTGGCCTTTGGCGTCGGTCGCTGGGAAGAGCTGGCGGTGCCGTTGTTGATCATTATCATCGGCATGTCCGAATGGCCGAAGTATGCCCGCACGGTGCGGGCCTCGGTGCTGGGTGAAAAAAACAAAGAGTATGTCGAGGCGGCCCGGGTGATCGGCCTCAGCGGCTGGCGGATCATTTTTAGACAAATTTTGCCCAATACCCTCACCCCGGTTCTGGTGCTTTCGACCATCCAGGTGGCCAATGCGGTCATGAGTGAGGCCGCCCTGTCATTTCTGGGATTAGGCATGCCCGTCACCAAACCTTCGCTGGGATCTCTGATCCGGTCCGGTTTTGAATATATCTTCAGCGGATCCTGGTGGATTACATTTTTCCCGGGTGTTCTGCTGGTTATTTTTCTCCTGGTTGTTCTTTTACTGGGCGACTGGCTGCGGGATGTGCTCAATCCCAAACTATATAAAGGCTAAATCCCTATGCAAATATTCATCTTTTGCCCGCTGGCTGCGTTACAAACCGCTTCAGAATGCTCACGTACTGACGTGTACGCTCCGCTTTTGAAGCACTTTGCGCCTTGCCATCGAAAAAAAGCTAAACATTTCCATAGGGATTAATCAAATTCCAAATACTAAACACTAAACACCAAACACTAAACACTAAATACTAAACACCAATTAAATGAGTCATCTACTTGAAGTCAAAGATCTGGAAGTCAAATTTGCCTTGTGGTCCGGTGAATTAACCGCCATTGACGGTGTCAGTTTCACTCTCGACAGGGGAGAGCGCCTGGGCATCGTTGGCGAAAGCGGTGCCGGAAAGTCGGTCACCGGCTTTGCCATCATCAATCTGATCAGCCGGCCCGGCTATATTTCCGGCGGCAAGATTTTATTTGAGAATCAAGAACTCAATCGCCTGCCCGAAGAACAGATGCGCGCCATTCGCGGCAACCGCATCAGCATGATTTTTCAGGATCCCATGATGACGCTCAACCCGGTTTTGACCATCGCTACCCAGATGACGGAAACCGTGCTGGCCCATGAGGATGTCAGGAAAGCCGATGCAATGGACATCGCCCTTGAGAAGCTAAAAAAGGTTCATATTCCATCCCCCGAGAAGCGGTTGCAGCAATACCCCCATGAGTGCTCCGGCGGCATGCGGCAGCGCATTGTCATCGCCATTGCACTGCTGACCAATCCGGGATTGATCATCGCGGATGAACCCACCACGGCGCTGGATGTCACCATTCAGGCTGAGATAATGGATTTATTGCTGGAATTATGCGCGTCTGAAAAGATGGGCTTGATTCTGATCACTCATGATCTGGGGGTCGTTTCTCAGATCACCGAAAAAATAGTGGTCATGTATGCCGGCAAAATCGTAGAGAGCGGACCCACCCAGTCAGTGGTAAAAGATCCCCAGCATCCCTATACCCAGGGCTTGCTCAAGGCGTTACCTGGCATCATTCCACCGGGCGCACGTTTAAACCAAATCCCCGGCATGATGCCCAATCTGACCGAAATACCACAGGGCTGTGCGTTTCATCCGCGCTGCACGGTCAGCGATTCGATCTGCAGCACGGAAGTGCCGGCCCTGATCAGCAAGGAGCAACAGGATCGTTTGGTCGCATGCCACGTGGTCAAATAAAAGATCGATTTTTTCGGAACCCACTTACGAAAAATGTCTGCAATGGAACCCAATAAAAGTCTGTTAACCGTTAAAGACCTGGTCAAACATTTTGATATATCCGGTGGTTTGCTTGATCAGCTGGCATTGGAAAACGGACGAATGGTGCGCAAAAAAACCACTGTCAAGGCCCTCAATAGCGTTAGTTTGACAATTGAGCCGCAGGAAACGTTAGGGGTGGTGGGTGAAAGCGGTTGCGGAAAATCGACTTTGGCCAGAGCTGTTCTGGGATTGTACCCGCCCAACAGCGGCGAGATACACTATCAGGATCAACGCATTGACCACTTGAGCCCCCAGCAGATGCTGCCCTTTCGTAAAAAAATGCAAATGATTTTTCAGGACCCGTATGCATCTTTGAATCCCCGCATGACCGTCAAAAAGATTCTGGCGGAGCCGGTCCATTTCCACAATAAGTCTATCACGGTACAGGCAGCTGAGGACAAGGTGGCCGAAGTGATGCGCCAGGTCGGCGTGGATCCCGCCTGGGCCGGACGGTATCCGCATGAATTTTCCGGCGGCCAGCGACAACGCATCAGCATTGCCCGCGCCCTGATGGTCGATCCCGAATTTGTTGTTGCCGATGAACCGGTTTCGGCCTTAGATGTTTCCATCCAGGCCCAGATATTAAACCTGCTGATGGAGGCCCGGGAAAAGCGGGGGCTAACCTATATGTTCATCACCCATGACCTTTCGGTGGTCAAGCACATCAGCACGCGGGTGGCGGTCATGTACCTGGGCACCATCTGCGAGTTGGCACCGACCCAGGTACTTTACGAACAACCGCGCCACCCCTACACCCAGGCCCTGTTGAGCGCCATTCCGGAGCCTGGTGTTCAAAAACCTAAACACCTGAAGCTCAAAGGCGAGGTCCCGACACCCATTAACCTGCCCTCGGGCTGTGTCTTCCATGGCCGCTGCGTCTATGCCAATGAGCGCTGCATCGAGGAAATACCGCAGCTAATCGAGCAGGATTCCAGTGTCTATGTGGCCTGTCACGGCGTCGAGGAAAAGAGAATATAGATTGTGGTATAGTTATGTATAAATATCGTAACCTTGCACCTTATACAGTTTATTTTTGACATTCAATTTTGCTTTTGTTAGAGATCTTATTGACTCTTGTTTAGCGGGTTTTTATTTGTTAGAAGCATGTTAACCAACCAAACGAAAGGGGGACACATGTTCAAAAAAATCTTTTTACTATTCACCTTAGCCGTCTTTGTGTGTGCCGGCACGGCACTGGCGGCACCGAAACATGGCGGCACATTTATCTGGGGTCGCGGTGGCGATAGTGTCGGACTGGATCCGGCCTATGAAACCGACGGCAACTCGTTTCAGGTATGTGACAACATCTACGAGGCGCTGGTAGCCTATAAGGATGAATCCACCGAACTGGAACCCGGATTGGCCAAATCCTGGGAGATCTCCTCGGATGCCAAAACCTATACCTTTCAGTTGCGCAAGGGCGTTAAATTCCATGATGGTACGCCTTTTAATGCCGACGCGGTGGTATTTTCCATCGGCCGTATGATGAAAGATCGCAATGTCAAATTTCACGGCAAGGGCTGGGAAATTCCAGCTCAAGATCGTACGCCCGAGTACTGGGTATCCATGGAGATGGATGATACCATCGGCTCTATCGAAGCCACCGGCGAGTATACGGTTGTCTTTAAACTCAAACGCGTCGAAGCGCCCTTTTTGGCCAACATGGGCATGGATTTTGCCGACATCATCAGCCCGACGGCTTTCATGAAGAATCCAAAAGAATTTTTACGCAATCCGGTGGGGACCGGTCCGTTCAAATTCGTCAAATGGGTTAAGGACGATCAGATTGTTCTGGAAAAAAACAAGGACTACTGGGACAAAACCGCCGGTCCTTATCTGGACAAGGTGGTTTTCCGCTCAATTCCCGAAAATTCGGTACGTTTTCTGGAATTAAAAGCCGGCAGCATCCATGCGTGCCAGTTTCCCAACCCGGCTGATGTGGCCCTCGCAGAGGCGGATCCAAACCTCAAACTTGTCTCTCAACCGGGCATGAACATCGGTTACTTGTCTTTCAACCACACCAAGGAGCCTTGGAAGAGCAACCTGCATCTGCGCAAGGCCATTGCGCATGCCATCAACCGCCAGGCCATAGTGGACAACCTTTACCAGGGCATGGGTCAGGTCGCCAAAAACCCGATCCCGCCCACCATGTGGGGCTACAACGAAAGTATTCCCGGATTTAAATATGATGTCGAGCTGGCCAAAGCCGAGCTGGCCAAAGCCGGGTTCCCGGAAGGCAAGGGCTTGCCTGAAATTACCCTGTGGTCCATGCCGGTTCCCAGACCTTATAACCCGGAAGGAATGAAGATCGGAGTGGCGATGTCGAGCGATCTGGCCAAAATCGGCATCAAAGCCCGGGTCGTCACCTACGAATGGGGAACCTATCTTAAGCGGCAGCGCGAGCAGCCGGAGGATATGGATCTGTTTCAGCTGGGCTGGACCGGTGACAACGGCGATCCGGACAACTTCCTGGCGGTCCTTTTCGACGGCCTGGCCTCATCCTCGGTCAGAACTCAGTGGCACAACGAAGAATATCACAAGCTGATGCAGCAGGGAAAACAGACTGTCGATCAGAGCAAACGCGCCGAGATCTATAAAACAGCCTTGCAGCTCATCTATGACGAAGTACCGGTGATCAGTGTGGCGCACTCCACCGTCATCACACCGGTTAGAAAGGAAGTCATGGATTTCAAACAACATCCAACAAATTCACAACGCTTTAAAAATGTCTGGTTAGATCAGTAGAAAAATTGAATTACTTAACATTCTGAAAAAAGGGAAAGCGGATCATCCGCTTTCCCTTTTTTGTTTACAGCCTGCTTTTTTTGAGATAGAGCTTTAATGCTTAGCTGGAAACAATTAATTCTGTTTAACGACCCACAAATTCATTACAAAAGATCATAATCAAATTCCTCAATGATAGCCTACATCATTAGAAGAATTTTTGTACTTATCCCTACCCTGCTGGGCGTATCCATCCTGGTGTTTCTGATGCTGCATCTGACACCGGGGGATCCCGCTGAGCTGCTCATGGGAGAGCGGGCCTCGGAAGAAGCACTGCAGGAAATCCGGGAGCATCTGGGGCTCGATAAACCGTTATACGAACAATACGGACGGTTTCTCAAACAATTGATGCAGGGAGATCTGGGAGAGACCATCTGGACGCGCCAGAAGGTCTGGATCGAGGTCAAACAGCGCTTTCCAGCCACCATCGAACTGTCCATTGTCGCCCTGCTGATCAGTTGCTTTGCCGGCATGATCCTCGGCATTATCTCCGCTACCAAACAATACTCCATATTCGATTACCTGAGCATGCTCGGCGCCTTAGTGGGCGTCAGCATGCCTATTTTTTGGCTGGGCCTGGTGTTTATGCTCATCTTTGCCCTCAACCTGGGATGGCTGCCCATGTCAGGCCGGTTGAGTGTCGGCGTAGAGCTTGAAACCATCACCAATCTTTATATTCTGGACGCCATTTTAACTCGTAACTGGGCCGCCTTGCGAGATGCCATCTGGCATATCATCATGCCGGCCGTCACCCTGAGCACCATCCCAACGGCCATTGTGGCCCGCATGACCCGCTCTTCGATGCTGGAGGTGCTACGTCAGGATTACATTAAAACCGCCAAAGCCAAAGGGCTTTCGCAATTTTTTGTTATTTTCAAGCACGCCCTGCGCAATGCCTTGATTCCAGTGGTTACCACCATTGGCCTTCAGTTCGGCGTGCTGTTGGGCGGTGCCATTTTGACGGAAACCATTTTCGCCTGGCCCGGCGTGGGCAAGTGGATGTATGACGCCGTAATGCAGCGCGATTATATGGTCATCCGCAGCGGCACGCTGTTTATCGCCACGATCTTTGTTTTGATAAACCTGTGCGTGGATGTGCTGTATGCCATCATTAATCCACGCATTAGCGTAAAGTAATTCGGTGTTTGGTGTTTAGTGTTTTGTGTTTGGTATTTTGTGTTTGGTGTTTGGTGTTTGGTGTTTGGTCAATGGCATTCAGGCTTTCAGATACTAAACACTAAATACTAAACACCAAAAACTAAACACTAAATACTAATAACGCTTTCATATGAAAACGAAAGTTTAAAGATTGAGTATCTGATTTAAATGGCCAAGGACAAACCGAAAAAGAGCCCGGAAGACCGGCACCCGTTTTTCGACCAGATCAGCCAGCTGTGGCGTAACAAGACCGCTGTGCTGGGGCTGGTGATCATAACGATTTTTATTCTGAGCGCTATTTTCGCCCCGTATCTGACCCCTCACGACCCCATTGCAACATCCCTTTACGACCAGCTCAAGCCGCCGATGTGGCATGCGACCGGCACCTCGAAACATATCCTGGGCACCGATGATCTGGGCCGCGATATCCTCTCGCGCCTGATCTACGGCGCCCGGGTGTCATTGGTCGTGGCGGTGATCAGCGTCGGTCTGGCTTTTTTCTGTGGCACCCTGCTGGGCTGCGTTTCCGGGTATTACAAAGGATTCAGAGACAGCATTATCATGCGCTTTATGGATATCATCCTGGCCTTTCCCTATATCCTTTTGGCGATTGTGGTCGTAGCCTATTTGGGCCCCAGCCTGCAAAACGCCATGATTGCCATCGCCATCACATACATACCACGCTTTGCGCGCATTGTGCGCGGCAGCGTGCTCGAGGAATGTGAGAAAGACTATGTCAGCGCCGCACGTGCTATAGGGGCGCGTGACTTCCGCATTATTTTTATTGCCATTTTACCCAACTGCCTCGGCCCTCTGATCGTCCAAACCACACTGAGTTTTGCCTCAGCCATCCTGGATATGGCTGCGTTGAGCTTTCTGGGCCTGGGCGCCCAGCCACCGACACCGGAGTGGGGCGCCATGATCGCCAAGAGTCGGGCGTTGATTTTGCGGGCTTCCTGGGTCATGACCTTTCCGGGATTGGCCATTTTATTTGCGGTGCTGGGTTTCAACCTTCTGGGTGACGGATTAAGAGATGCCCTGGATCCAAGATTAAGGGATTGATGACAGTGGTTATGGGCAACAAAAACCTGCTGGAAATTAAAAATCTGCGAACCTATTTCTATGTTCGCGGATATGTCGCCAAGGCCGTTGATAACGTCAGCTTGTCAATCAAGTCCGGTGAAACCCTGGGCCTGGTCGGTGAATCCGGCTGCGGTAAAAGTGTCACCGCCCATTCCATCATTCGCCTGATACCGGATCCACCCGGCAAGATAGAGGGGGGCGATATCTTTTTCGATGGTCAGAATTTGCTGAAATTTTCCGAAGCACAAATGCGCAAAATTCGGGGAAATCGGATTTCGATGATCTTCCAGGAGCCGATGACATCGCTCAACCCGGTTTTCCCGGTGGGTGACCAGGTGGGAGAAGTCATCCGGCTGCACCAGAAGTTATCCCGCAGAGCCACCCACGAACGCGTGATCGAAATGTTTCAGCTGGTGGGCATACCGGCAGCTGAAAAGCGGCTTGGGGACTACCCGCACCAGATGAGTGGCGGCATGCGCCAGCGGGTGATGATTGCCATGGCGCTGGCCTGCAATCCCAAGTTGATGATCGCCGATGAGCCCACCACCGCCCTGGATGTTACCATTCAGGCCCAGATCCTGGATTTAATGAACAAGCTCAAAGACGAAACCGGGGCCGCCATCCTTTTTATCACGCACGATCTGGGTGTCATCGCCGAGATGGCTCAAAATGTGGCCGTCATGTATGCCGGCAAGGTTATGGAATATACGGACGTCAAAACGATTTACGCCAACCCGAAAAATCCGTATACCATCGGCTTACTGCAATCCATTCCGGTACTGGGCAGAGAAAGTAAAGAAAACCGGCTCAAAACCATTTCAGGCGTCGTGCCCTCCCTGCTCAATTTGCCCAGTGGTTGCCTGTACAGCGACCGTTGCCCCGATGTTTTTAGCGATTGCCGTCAGGTGGATCCCGAAATGGTCCCGGTGGCTGATCATCATTACGTCAGGTGTTTAAAATATGCCTAAGATCCTGCTGGAAGCCAAAAATATCGTTAAACACTTCCCCATCAAGGGTGGCGTCCTTCTCAAGGAAATCGCCTCGGTCAAGGCAGTTGATGGGGTGAGCCTGACCATTGATGAAGGTGAAACCGTTGGGCTGGTGGGCGAGTCCGGCTGCGGCAAGACCACCTTCGGCCGAGCGATTCTGCGCCTGGAAGAGCCCACGTCCGGCGATATCTTTTTTGAAGGTGAAAGCATCCTCGGCTACGATAAAAACAAGATGCAGGCCTTACGCGAAAAGATGCAGATCATCTTCCAGGATCCCTTCTCCTCCCTCAATCCCCGCAAAACGGTGTCGCACATCATTGGTGAGCCGCTACTGGTTCATGGCATGCGCAGCCGCAAGAAGCGTGACGAACGCGTGTTGGATTTGCTAAGAGTGGTGGGGCTCCGCAAAGAGCACATGCGCCGCTATCCCCACCAGTTTTCGGGCGGTCAGCGGCAGCGAATCGGCGTGGCCAGAGCGCTGGCCTTAAATCCCAAACTGATCGTCTGTGATGAGGCGGTTTCCGCGCTGGATGTTTCCATCCAGGCCCAGGTGATTAATCTTCTTAAGGATTTGCAGGATGAGTTCAGGTTGACCTATCTGTTCATATCCCATGATCTAAGCGTGGTGGAGCATGTCAGTGATCGCGTGGCGGTCATGTACCTGGGCAAAATCGTAGAGTATGCACCCAGCAAAGCGCTTTACAAGACACCGCTTCATCCTTATACCCAGGCTCTCCTATCCGCAGTTCCCATTCCGGACCCTGCCCTGAAAAGGCATGAACGCATCATTCTAAAAGGCGACGTCCCCAGCCCCATCGATCCGCCGCCGGGTTGTAGCTTTCACCCGCGCTGTCTGTTTGCCAGAGACATTTGCAGTCATAGAGAACCGGAATTCAGGGAAATTCGAGATAAGCATTTTGTCACCTGTTTCTTTGCCGGTCAGCTGAGCCTGGACAAATAAACACCCTACTTGAAGCGCCGCGTTGACGGACACCATCAATGGTCCATTTTCAATTGATTCAAGCGACCTAAAAAACCGGCATCCACATCCGTCGCTTTCACCACCCGGGAAGGCACGACAATATAACACTCCTGCGGCGCGATATGCTCCCCATGGTCGTCTTTGGCAAACAGCTGCCCTTTTGACAGTTTTGTTCCGGTTGCCACATCGGCGATGAGGAATCTAAAATTGGGGCCGGGTTTAATGGCGCAGATGCTTTCATATTGCTTGATAGTCGCACCGTCTTTTTTTGGAGCTTCTGCTGAAGCAGGTAAGATCTGATAGTGGGCCAGCATGGCCTGCATGTGATCCTGCGCGGTTTTGATGCCTTTTTCGGACAGGTGGTTGCCACACTCCACGATCAACCCGCAAATGTGATGCTGGCCGGCAACCCCAATCAACGTACCCGGCATATGCGCCGGATGATAGGCAAAATGCAAGGGAATGTCACTGATGCTGAGCGTCAATTTCAGGCTATCGGGGCTATTTTTCTCATAAACACAGATTTTAAAATCACCGATACTGACCGAATGCAGATCCAGCAGCGCTGCAGTATCGTTATTGCGTTCCAGGTATTGGATGATGTCAATGGCCCGCCGGCCTTCAATCGTGGTGTTATCCGGCGTGTCGAAGCAGCGGTTCAGATCCCACTGGATGTAGCGCTGATCTTTCTGATAGCCTTGCGGATTGCCCAACAGCAGACTGACTTTTCCGCCTTCTAATTGAATCTCACCGTTTTGCAGCTGCTGATGAAAGTCAACCATGGCCTTAACACCTGCCGGCTCATTGCCATGCGTGCCGCCGACCACCATCACATGCGCCCCTTCCCTGTTGGAAGCCACTTCAATACAATACGGCAGTTCGCAATTACTTTGCTTCTGAAAATACGTTAAATATACTTCTCTTGATTCCTCGTTTTGCATGTCGACTTGTCCAGCGCATACAATAAAGCAGGGTAACAGCTAAGCATGAGTTGAATACGGTCAATAATTGCAGCGGCGCGATTAGGGGCCGTAAGACGCCAAAAGTGCTGTCAGAAACCGCCATAGATTGCCGACGGAAGGTATGTGAAGGCGTTCATTTGCTGAGTGTGCATTTTCAATTGTAGGGCCGATTGCAATCATATCCATATCGGGAATTTTAGCACCGATGACACTGCACTCTAAACCGCCGTGGACGACTGCAATTTTCGGGGCCCTGTCGAATGTCGCCAGATACACCTCTTTACTGCGTCGCAGCAGGGCCGAATCCCTGTTTGGCTCCCAGGCAGGCCAGGAATCGACGACTTTTGCTCTGGCACCCGATTTTCTGGCCGCCGATTGAATTTGTGACTGCAGCCCTTCTATATTTTTCATAACCGCACTGCGTTCTAAACTAAAAACGCCAAAAGTGTTTTTCCTGAAAGAGGCCAAGCCGATATTGTTGGAGGTTTCAACATTTCCCTCAAATTCGGAGGACATTGCGGCCACACCATTGGGAAGCGTGCTTAACAAATGGATAATTCTCTGGGTATCCTCTGCGTTGACGGCTTTTGCCGGCTTTTTCCCATCGGCCGCGGTCAGAGTGATCGATACTTCCGATTCCGCTGACATATATTCGTTTTGAATATGCTGCGCATATGTTTTTACAACTTCAATAAATTTATCAAAGACACCGGAATCAAATGCTAAAGATGCGCGCGTATTTTGGGGAATCGCATTGACTTTTGAACCACCTTTAAGTGTCACAAGCCTGATCGGCGACGTCTGGTTCAATGTGTCCAGGGCACCGGCCATTATTTTGATCGCGTTGCCCCGTTTTCTGTGGATATCCATCCCCGAATGCCCGCCGACTAAACCGGATACCTTCAAGTTAAACACGCCGAATTCCGGCGGCAATTTGCTTGTTTCTGCCGGCAAGGTGATCAGCGTCACGGCACCGCCGGCAGAACCGATGGTCAGGATGCCTTCGCCTTCAGAATCAAGGTTGATGAAAATCTTACCTTTGATGAAAGCAGGCTGTAATTCGGCCGCGCCTTTCAGGCCGATTTCCTCCTCGACAGTAAACAGCAGCTCCAGGGGGGGATGGGGCACACGGGTGTCCTCGACCAGAGCCATACACAGCGCAATTGCGATACCATTGTCGGCGCCCAATGTGGTTCCCGCGGCGGTTAGCCATTCCCCGTCAGTTATCAGTTTAAGGGCGTCTTTTTTAAAATTGTGTCGCGCATCGGGCATTTTTTCACACACCATATCCAGGTGACCCTGCAGCACAATTACCGGCGCGTTTTCGAATCCCTCGCTGGCCCTGACTTTAATGAGTACGTTTCCCTTGCGGTCCTGTTTAAAACCTAAATCATTCGCCTGCGACCACTGCTCGAGCATTTTTGCTATGTTTCTTTCTTCCCCCGGGCATCGCGGAATGGAGCTGATCTGTTCGAATTTTTCGATTATAACCGTTATCTTGTCGCCTTCAATGCTGCCTTCACCGGATGCAAAGACGGAGAACGGAACGGCAACTGCTGCAAAAACCAAAGCGCCGGCAAATGAAACCAAAACAAACATCAGCTTCTTAAATTTAATCATAAAAAATCCCTTTGCAGTGGCTTAATTCGGTTATGTGTGGCGGAAAATTTTTGGCATTAATCTAGCAGTCTTTATATCGATTTCCGTCCGGCTTCAACCAAACGTCAGATCATCTATTCCAAATTTTTCTCTAACCTTGCCCCTGATCCATCTCACGGCTTGCGGTTTGGTTCTGAACAGCAAGGTGTCCCAGCACGATCGATGGCTAAATACTTCATGCAGTTTCGCGATCCGATCAGCTATCTCGATATTGGCACCATATGATACATACGTTACCATGGCAACGATAGAATCGAGATTAACCCGCGAGGGGTCTGCAAATAGAGCTGATATCATTTCAACCGTTTCATCGGTGATATCCACCTTCGTTAATTCGAAGTGATCAATCAGAATGTATTTGTATTGCTTAAATTTTTCTTTGTCTGGTGTCAGATGGTCATTAAAAGCATCGATCAGTTCTTGATCCGTAATCCGTCCGCGAGTTTCAATAATCACACCGATGCCCCCATCACAATCCTTTATCTCAACGGGCATGATAAATCCTCCGAAAACAGGGATGAAATAATGTTCGCATTTTTAAAAGAGGTTTAGATTTTGTTTGAGAGTAAGGCACAAATCGCTTCAAAAGCGGAGCGTACGTAAGCTCACAGCATTGAATAAGTGTCTTCGATTTTCCAGTTTTTAATTTTACCCAAAATACAACAAATAAGTAACCTGATATGATTGAAACTTGTCAATAAAAAAAGAATGTCCGCCTTCCTTTGTCAGTTAATTTTCAAAGGAAGTATTATAATTGATATCCTCCAGCTCATTGATAGAGGCGGGATCATAGAAACG
>JASFEV010000109.1:0-13348 GCA_050124655.1 Desulfobacterales bacterium | reverse complement strand
TCATCAATAACTGTGATGAAAAGACCCAAGCCGGATTCCTTGAGCGTGTCGACACCCTCAATAAGATATACGATGAGATGTCAGACATTTACCAGGCCAACAAAGGCGAAGCCAAGAACATTCCCCTCAAATGAAGCTTTGGAGAATTGTTCCGCGATCCTTCCCTTATCCCTTAAACACCTGATCAAAAGCGGTTAGAACCGATTCCAGGGTTGCATCGGTTAGACATGCGGGTTCGGTGCAGTTTTCCGGTTCGATTTCAAAACACGGGTTGCAGTCCAGTTCCGGACGCACAATTTCAACGCCCGGACCAAGCGGCTTCCAGCGCAACGGATCCGCCGGGCCGAAGATGACCACACTGGGCAAACCTAAAAACGCCGCCAGGTGGCTGACGCCGGAATCATTGCCAATATACCCGCCGGCGGTTTCAAGCCAATCCACCAGATCCGTCAATTCACTGAAAGCATGTACCGGTCTTTTCTGATTCCGAATTTCCGCAATCAGATCCGGCTCCGCCGGGCCGCACACAAACTGCGGCTGCCATCCCTTTTTTTCAAGGTCGTCTGCCAGGTTCAAAAAATTTGCCAGGGGCCAGCGCTTGCGAATGCTGCCGGAGCCCGGGTGAATGATGATTTTGGAAATATCGATCGGATGGTCCTTGCGAGCCTGTTTTTTTTGCCGGTCGGATTCGGCATTTTCTAAATCAGTGGCTTTGAGCAGCCCGCCGCTGATAAGGTGTTGAATCACATATTCAGCCACGTGAATGCTGTCTGGGGCCGGCGGTCGGGGGGGGATCCGCAGGCAGGGACGATCGCTTATCTGATTGATGGTGTTTTCGAGATCGGAAGAAAATGAAAAAACAAGGGTTTTGGTATAACTGCTGATGAGATCTTTGATTTTTGTATCGACCTGATCTGAAAAAAGGGTTGCCAAATAGGCTGCTTCCAGCGGATATTTTTTATCGATCAGCCCCAGTTTGACAGCCAGTTTTCCGATCTGGCCCTGACAGAGGATATCAATGGTATCAAATTCTTTACGAAGCGCGATGATGGCCGGAAAGGTTAAGACCACATCACCCAGGGCGCCCTGGTGGAGTATGAATAGTTTGGCCTCGGCCATACCTTTTAAAATATACTAAAAACGATCTTAAAAATAGTAGATTACCCATTTAGGTTGGCCAGTTGAGTCCGCCTCCGGCGGATTGAGCCAGTTAGGAAAGGAAAAGATCTGATTTTCTTAACGGGAAAACAGGCCAACGGGTAACGGGCTCAACCTCAAGGTCAATTCGGAGAGATCAGCTCTTCTTGCTTCTCCACATCGGCAATCACCATGAGCATTTTCTCCTGGGCTTCGGTCTCTTCGGATTCGCGCATCAAATCCAGATGTTCGACCGTTTCCTGTAAAATGGCCGCGGAGCGCTTCGGCAAATTTTTGAATACTTTTATTTGGGCCTTGCCTTCGATTCCCTTGAGGGCCCGGGCCAAATCAACAGTGCTGATCTCTTTGAGGCATTGCTGAATAGAGCTGTCGTTGAGTTGCAGGATGGTATGCCCCAGTTTGGAGCTCAAGGGGGTGGTGGCTCTGGAGTTTCTGATTTTTTTAAAAAAGGCTTTTAAGCGGTCAATTTTTTCATCACCATATTCACTTTGATAGACCTTATAGCAATCTTCACCAAATAAAGATAGTAGCAGCTCTTTTATAATGTTGGGATTGATGCCGTTCTGGATCGCTAAAACACCTTCAGCGATGATACAGCGCTTTAAAAGTTCCTTGCCGGAAAGATTGCTTGACAGGATATACTGCTGCAGGGTTGTTTCAACCATCTGGGGATTGACACCCTCTAAAATCAGCTGCAGGCCCTTGCGCAACAGGAAATGGGGGGTTTCTTCAGCTTCCTGCACCAGGGACAGCAGCCCGTTGCGCTTGGCCTTGATGGCCATGGCAACCACGCTGGCGACCAGGGCCATGCATTCTTTCTTTTCAGCCTCACTGCAATGGATGCGCTCGCTGAATTCCCAATCATATTTCATGAGTCTGCTCCAAAATACCGAACTCGGGCAATATATTTCCTAATTATACCACAAATCTTGGAAATTCCTACCAAAAATTGTGATTATTCTACTTTGTCCAGCACTTAGCGTCTATGATGACGACCATCTACCACTTCCAAGCTCGCCGATTTGAGTGCAGCCCAAAAGCGGCTAGGCTAATTTAAGGGGGTTTTTGCAAGCTGAACCTCATCAATCCAAACCGTACCGGTGCCGTTAATGACGAGATTTAAGGTGACCATTTCGGCCTTCTGGCCCTTGTTGAGTATGAAAGTCGTGTTGATTGCCTGCCAATCCGTGGTGCCCGACACCGTAGAATTCAATCCCCGGGAAAAGTATTGCCCCCCACCGACCTGACACCACATTTCCAGAAAAGCCGCGCCATTCAGATTTTCGGATTTAACCTTGGCTTGGTAAACTAGTTTTGAACTTTCAAGATTCAGTTTCGATATTTGACCCAAACAAATGGTGGTAGGCCATTTTGTCGAGATGCGAATAGATCCGTTGCCCTCGAACTTGACCTTCTGATCAGGGGAAATAACCGTTCCCAAGGCATCAGCGTTGTCCAAATTGAGCCGAGTGATCTCTGTTGCACAAACAGGAGCGCATAATAAAAGACCCCATAGGAAGCCAACTGTCGCTTGTCTCAGCAAACGCTCAAATTGACGCATGGCCATACGGATATCCTTTAATTCGTGTTGTGTCTCAGAAATTGACATGACCAGAGAGCAATTTGTAAATTATTTCTGGGACGGCACCCTAGTTTCTTCTGATGCTTTGGCCAGTTCACCCAGCTCTCCTGAGTTGACATCATAAAAATTTGCGAGATGTTCAATCTGGCCGGTGGTTGGTATCCTTATGCCTCTTTCCAGCTCGACCAAGCGGGATGGTGGTATACCGGCCCCCCGGCAGATTTCTTTTAAGGTTAATTTGCTCTCAGCTCTCAATTGAATTAATCGTTGGCTAAATTCGCTCATTGTCAATCTCCTTCATGAAAAAATGGCCGTGACCGCCTCGGCCGATACCCAGACAAACGATCCCATATGCGATCGCTATTTTGAATTATTGCCTGCAGCCTTCGGATCCAAAAAATTCATCATATCCCCCCACCAGGGCTCCTGCGAGCCGGATGGCCAGCTGTTGTGCCCTGCCGGTGGAAATTCCCATAGGCGCTTTGGGTCCGGCAAGGCTTCATAAAGTCGTCGGGTCAGTCGGTTGGGGATAATCTCATCTTGTCCCGCCAATATAACGGCAACCGGGCCCCGGTAATTTGCCAGATTCGCCACATTATCATAACGATCTTTGACAATCCAGCGCGCCGGTAGAAACCAGTATAGGGCCTGAGCCAGATTGGGCAATGTATCCCAGGGGGTGATCAGGGCGACACCTTTAATGGAAACCGCCGTTTTGGCCACAGCGGCACACACCACACCACAGCCGAGGGATTCTCCCAGAAGAAAGATTGGTCCACCAAAATCCATTTGCACCCGCCGGATCGTCTCAACGGCGTCTGTGGTAAATTGCTGTTCGCCGACTTTCCCCGGGCGGGCTCCATAGCCCGGGTATTCAGCCAGAACCACCCGATAATCGAGTCGGTTGAGTGCGGTTGCATAGTAGATCCGATCGAGGGCGTTGCCTGCATTTCCATGAAATACGAGTATCGTGCCGCGGGGTATTTTAGCGTTTGCTTCAGATACGAATCCACGGTATGTGTCGACCGTATCCGGCCAAAGGCGCAAATTTTTGCCTTTGGCCACCTGAGCGATGGTTTGCGGGTTGGAGCGCTCGGGGTGATAAATAAAAAAATCCTGCAATGAATACATACCGGCCACAATGATCAGATAACAGATGGTTAAGCGTATCATCAGTTTTTTCATATGCCAACTACGGATTACAAAAATCCGTTATGGTTTGAACCAGCACTTTTGTGGTTGTGACGACCGATTCCATGTCCACATATTCCACGGCTGCATGTTGGCCATCGCCGGAGGGGCCGAAAATAACCGCCGGGATGCCAGCCTGTGCTAAAATAGCCGAATCCAGCCAAGCCCATATCCCCCCGAAGGTAGGGATGCGGTTGCATGTCGATTCGAAAGCGGTGCTGACAGTCTGAACAATGGGCTGGTCGGGGGATATCTCAAATGCCGGTCGGAAGAAAAAAACATCCACATCCGCCTTAAATTGATTATCGCGGGCGTGAATCTCCCGCAGCAATCTCTGCATTTCTTGTGTAACCATCCGGCGGTCTTCGCCGGGCAGGTTTCTTCTTTCCAGCTCAACCTTGCAGTAATCGGGGTAGGTACTCAGCTCTGTGCCGCCCTTTATCAGAGAAGCATGAATGGACGGAGAACCCAGTAGGGGATGGGTCTTGCGGGTCAGGTCTTTTTGGGCATAGGTTTCAATTGCTGTCAACAGATTGCCGGCTTTGACGATGGCATCAATTCCACGGTGGGGCAGACTGCCGTGGGCGGCCCGGCCGAAGATGTCAATTTTAATCCAGGCAAATCCCTTGTGGGCGATCACAATTTTCAGATCCGTCGGTTCACAAATGATAGCGGCATCCGCACGATATTCGTTAACAACGGCTTCGGTCCCGATACTGGCATATTCTTCATCAGCCACCAGCGCCAGGATCACATCGCCTTTTAGTTTGATGCCGGATTCAATCAGGGTTTGAATCGCACTGATCTGCGCCGCGACACCGGCCTTCATATCCAGAGCCCCCCGCCCGTAGAGTTTACCCTCTTTTATGCGGGCATCAAACGGGTCAACGGTCATATTTTCGACGCTGACGGTATCCGTATGCCCGTTGAGCATTAAAGTGGGCCCGCGACCGGTTCCCTTTAAAATGCCGATGACATTGACACGGTTTTTTTGAATTTCCTGATAGCGAACCGTCAATCCCAGCTTTTTAAGATAGTCTCCGATATAGCGACAAATGTCGGCCTCGCCGACGCCTTCGGATGAAAGCAACGGATTGACCGAGTTAATCCGGATCAGGGCCTGCATTAGACTGATCAGTGCCGTACGATTGATCCGGTCTGCTGGAATAAAATTTTCCATGTTCGACTAGGGTCGGATGACCTGTTTGATCTGGAGCGAGACGGTTTTTTTACCGTTTTCGGTTTCCTGGGTTCCGACTTCCTTAAAACCGTATCTTTGGTGAAACTGTTGGGAAATTTCATTCTGTGGTCGCAAGTTGTATTCACATGTCATCAAGGGAATATGCCGTTGCCTGGCAAAATCTTCAAGATCGTGGTACAAGGCTAAAGCGAAACCTTTGCGACGGGCTCCAGCGGCGATGATGATGCGGTCAATGTACACAAAATCTTGATAGCGATGTTTGAACCACAAAAAGTTGAGACTATCGTAATCGGCTTGAGGATCAAAGGCAATTAAAAAACCCGCAGGCTGGCCCTTTAATTCGGCTATCCGAAAATAGACGGCCTGGCTGTGAAGATGCTGCATTTCATCCAATGAGATCGAGCCGACATGGGGCAAATTGGATTGATTTAATTCCAGCAAAAGTTCCAGTTCATTGGGGCGGACATTGCGAATATGTATATTTTTCATTGCGTCCGGGATTTATTCGACACCTGATACAGCGATAAACTGAGCCTCGGCGGCACCGGCACGAATTTTTTTGGCATCCGCATATTCCGGCGAATGATAAAACGCCTTTGCTTTGGCAAGATCGGGAAATTCAACCACAACGATGCGCCACTTTTCCTGCGGGCCTTCCAAGGTGACGGTCTCACCCCCGCGGACAATAAAGCGGCCTTCATATTTGGCGATGATGCCTGGCGTAACTTTTATATATTCATTGTATTTGTCCCAATCGGTTACATTCACTTTAGCAATCATGTATGCAGCCATTTAGCCATCCTCCTTTACCGTGATGTCTTATTTAGAACCCATCTCAAAATAGCGTCTAAGTGCCCATGGCTGTGTTGCAGATCGTCTCAAAATACTCACATACTAACGTGTATGCTCCGCTTTTTCGCCGATCCGCGCCTTGCCATGAACCCTTATCCACATTTTTGAGATGGATTCTAATTTTTGATCTAATGTGGATTTACATGATGAACTTTGGTCGATGAAGGGGCGGGAAGCGCCCATCTAACGCGGTAAAATGCGAATTATTTTACCGCGCCAAACGGGGACGATTTTTTTGCCTCTGCCGCAACCCAGAGCAGCAGAAAAATGGAAAATCGGCAGGCTTATTTGCTCTTGCCGATTCTGAACATCTTGGTGCCGCATGTCGGACAAACACCCTGGGTTGCGGGCCTGCCATTTTTCATAGTAATTTCCTTCGGGTCTTTCATCTCTCGCTTAGCTTTGCATTTAACGCAATAAGCTTCCATCTCGTACCTCCTCTAATTGGTTTCCATCCGGAAATGGCCCTTTTTCCGATGAGCGGCGTTCACCTCGGGTTTACTTCCTCGACGTACGATCAGTACGCCTCGTCGTAAACCCTTGTTTCCGCCTCAGGCGGACTCATCGAAAAAATTGCGCATTTCCAAGTTAAACTACTTCGTGCCCGTCTTAATTTCCGAATGGGCACTAACTGGTTAAATGACGGCTTGGATTGGTTGACGTCACATTTAGTGAGATGATGCAGGTGCACACATCTATTTCGAAGGTGTTTTACCACCATAGATATAATGCCTATATTTGTTGAAGTCTACACCGAAAAGGGCAAATTTGGCAACATTATAAAGCAAACAGTGTAAATTTGTTAATGAGCAGGTCATGAGGACCGAAACTATGTAGATTTTTTCAACACAAATTGGTTGTGATCTCTACTATTTATTATTCTGTATACGCCGAGGTATAATTTTTCGTACACAAAACCAATGGCGGCATCGCAAAACCGATGGCCGACTTGTTAAAGGTCTGCCAAACGTTCACCCGTTTAGCACCACTAAAAGACCTAAGGAATTGATTAAACACAAGTTTTAAAGCCTGGCAAAAATCATTGATCCCTTCCGGTAACGCTCTGGCATAATCCCTTTCAGGAAAATGGTATTGGTACCTATTTTGCAAAGGTTTTTAGTACATGCCTGCTCTTCCGTAGTTTTACACTTTTGGACCCGGCCAGCCGTGGGGGCATTTTTTTGGTTGCTGGTCCAACACATCATACGGATCAATGTCGGCGGTGGTAACGAGGAGATCCCATATGCGGCGATACATTCCCGCTTTGGTGACGGTTCCGGTGGCTCTATGTATATATGCAATGACGGCATGGGGGCAACAGTCACCGGAAACCGTCACCATAACCAAAGAATTCGAATTTAATGATGCGTCTAAAGTAACTGGCAGCGATTGGCAAACACCGGTGGCCACTTACAAAGATGCCATCTACTATGTATATGTAACCCGTCAATTAAAGACATGGATTGTCAAGAAGTCATCTAGCGGTTCGATATCAAAAACGGTTATTTTTGAAGAAACCGATCCTGCGCCCTGGTACAATGGTGTATCCATCGGCATTGACCGCAACGGGTATATTCATGTCGCCGGTAATATGCACCACTCCCCTTATAATCATCCCAAAACAGGCAATCCTTACTATGATTACGCCTGGCAGTATGTCGTTTCCAATAAACCGGAGGATATCTCCTCTTTTTCATTTGTTGGCGACGATCAAGCGCGGACCATTCCGGGAAACTGGATTACCTATCCATCCTTTGCACGGGATTTAAACGGTGTCCTGTATGTTACTTTCCGCCATCGTATTAAATTTGATACCGGTTGGTCGCCCGGTATCATGGCAGCAGCTATTGCACGCTATGATGCCGATGCAAGAACATGGGTGATGCTGGGTGGAACGGACTATGCACACGCTGCTAAAACCTTTTTTTGGAATAATTCCGGTGCGGACGGCACCGCCTATCAGCCTTATCGACAACGCATTTTTTTTGACCGTGACAACCGCATGCATATTACCTGGGTGGTGGATGACGGCAATGGCTCTTCGGGATATCATACCCACGTGCTTTATGCCTTATCGGATGACGGTGGCGACACGTTTAAGCGCGCAGACGGGTCTTCCTATGAAACCCTGCCGATTACCCTGGCAAGTGCCGATGTGGTCGTTGGGCCTGATTGGACGGGTAGTGTCGGCAACTTATGGTATACGAGTTACGTCGGGGTGAACTCAGAGGGGCGCCCGGCGGTGTCTTTTGCCAACAACAACGATGATACATCCTGGTGGTCATTGTGGCGCCCTGAGAACGGTTGGTCACAACCGCTGAAACTTCCCTTTGATTCAATTCCCACTAGAATTCTCACGGATGCAAACGGTATCATCACCGCAGTCGACGGGCGCAATAAACTACACCGCAGCTATAACAACGGTCTTAGCTGGCAGCCTTACTCGGTTGAGACACTGGGTATTCATTCCACCAATTTTGACTATCCCTATCTGGCCGAAAGCGGCAATCTGCGCTTTCAAACGTATTCAACCACCACGGGTAAGGTTAAAGTCTGGACGGTTGGATTCCACAGCAACAGCGCTTCGGCGGCTGCCAACACAAGTAAATCCAACAAAATGAGTGCGGCGGCTGAATAACCCTTAAGCGCCTTACCTACGAAAGCATCCGACTCTCCCTGTTGAATGCTTGCCCCATGAAATGCAAAGTCTTTTTCATCGGAGCCGCTGCGCGAGCCCTGCAGGGATTCAATAGGGCTCGTGCAATATGCAGTTGTTCATCATAAACCGCCTCATGGGTAACAAAATTCTAAAATTAAAACAGGGCCATGCACAGCTCAATAGCCCATTAGCTGAATCATACACATGCTGCGCATGGCCCTCTGGAAACATTTTCCTGACCAATATGGATTGATACCGAAGCAAGGCTAAGCTGCAAGCGCACGACGGTCATCTAAAATGCCATCATCGGACTCCGAGGTGGACTGCTGTGAAACAGCATCAGACAGCGCTTTTAGCTCCTCACCTTCGATAATTTCCTTCTCAAGCAACTTTTTGGCCGCCTGATGGATGATATTTCTTTTGGATCTAAGGATGTCGATAACCCTTTCGTATTGCTCATCAATAATTCGACGTATTTCTTGGTCGATGAGATTGGCGGTTGTTTCGCTGTAATTTCCACTGCTGCTGGAATTTTGAGCCATAAACGGATTCGGGTTATCGTTGGCAAAGTACACCTGTCCCAGCTTTCGGCTCATACCATATTCTTTTACCATGCTGCGGGCAATGTCGGTTGCTCTTGAAAGATCATTGTGCGCACCTGTCGAAATATCATCAAAAAATATTTCTTCGGCAGCGCGGCCCCCCAGCAGCGTCGCAATCCGATTCAATAACTCGGTGCGGCGCATTAAGAATCGGTCTTCAGTGGGTACCTGCATGGTATACCCGAGGGCCGCAATACCCCGGGGAATAATTGAAATTTTTTGGACTGGATCCGTTTCGGGCAGCGACATGGCGACAACCGCATGACCCAGCTCGTGATATGCGACGATTTCTTTTTCCTTCGGGTTGATCAAACGGTTCTTTTTTTCAAGACCGGCGACAACGCGTTCGATGGCCTCTTCAAATTCAGTCATGCCGACCTGAGACTTATTCCTTCTTACCGATAACAGGGCCGCTTCATTCACCAGATTGGCAAGATCTGCACCTACCATGCCGGCTGTCATACCCGCTAGGGTGTCAACATCTAAATCTTGCGCGGCCGTAACATTTTTCAAATGCACTCTTAAGATATCGGCTCTGCCGACCTTATCCGGTCGGTCAACCAGTATTTGACGGTCAAAACGGCCGGGTCTGAGTAACGCCGGGTCGAGTATTTCCGGGCGATTGGTGGCGGCCATTAAAATAACACCCATATTCGGATCAAAGCCGTCTAACTCCACCAAAAGCTGGTTAAGCGTCTGCTCGCGCTCATCATGTCCGCCCACCGTACCATATCCGCGCGCCTTGCCGAGCGCATCGAGCTCATCGATAAAAATGATACAGGGCGCATTTTCTTTGGCCTGTTTGAAAAGGTCCCGCACCCTTGCTGCACCTAAACCAACGAACATCTCAACAAATTCGGAGCCGCTGAGACTAAAAAATGTAACGCCGCTTTCGCCGGCCACCGCTTTTGCCAACAATGTTTTGCCGGTTCCGGGCGGGCCCACCAACAGAATTCCACGTGGAATTTGACCGCCGATGCGTGTAAATCGCTCGGGCTCCTTCAAAAAATCGATGACTTCCACCAATTCTTCTTTGGCTTCATCTACCCCCGCGGCATCCCCAAAGCGAACCTGCACGTCATCATCCATGTATATCTTCGCTTTGTTTTTGCCGAGTGTCATGAAACCACCCTGTTGTCTTTGAAACCGCTTCATTATGAAGAGCCAAATACCCACAAACAACAGCACTGGGATAACCCAAGAAAGAAGGGTCGGCAGAAAATTGGATTGGATTTTGCCAGTGTATTCGATGCCGTTTTGCTCAAGGATATCGGAAATATCAGCGTCAACCCGAATAGTTTGGAAGGGTTGACCCTGCTCTGAGGTGGCATCGTCAGTAAACATTTTGCCCTGAATGGTATTGTCGGTAACCGCGAGTTCGGAGACCTTACCCTCTTTTGCTAGCTTTAAAAATTCACTGTATGGAATCGTCTCCATAACTGCGTTTGAGGAGATACTGTTAAACATTATCAAGGCAAGCCAGATGCCACCGATAATGGCCAATGTTTTTAATCTATTATTGTTTTTCATCGGTCGATTTCCTTCCCGCGTTCGAAAATTATACGTCTGTTGGAAACACTATATTCCCTGAATCATACGGCTGACAGCAACGCACGACCTCCTTAATGATGATTATTTGCTAAGTGCGCCATGGCCATCACATTCTCATTGACCGGACTCAAATCCGATTCCGTCTTTCCTGCAAGCGAGTCCGTTTCACTCCCACTTGGCATCAGGCCGACATCAATTGCCTCCTCAATTCGGTCGACCATTATGAATTGCATGGTTTTGCGAATTTCAGCCGGCACGTCTTCCAAGTCACGTTCGTTGCGTTTTGGCAAAATGACCGTTTTTAGACCAGCGCGGTGGGCGGCCAATACCTTCATTTTGATGCCACCGACTGGCAAAACACGACCCCGCAACGTGACCTCACCGGTCATTCCGACATCGCTGCGTACGGTTCGATTACTGAATAAACTTGCCAGGGCCATAATCATGGCAATGCCCGCTGATGGACCATCTTTGGGAATAGCCCCCGCTGGAACGTGCAAATGGATATCGTCATGGTCAAAGTCCCGCGGTTCTATGGCCAGACTTTTGGCTTGAGCCCGAACATAGCTGTATGCAATTTGAGCGCTCTCTTTCATAACGTCACCGAGCTGTCCGGTCAGCTTAAGTTTGCCATTTCCGCGCATCTGCGTTGCCTCCACATAAAGGATATCACCGCCGGTCGCTGTTACGGCCAAACCGGTTGCGACACCCGGCAAGTCGATATGTTCGGAAATTTCATTCTCAAATCTTTCTCTTTTTAGATAGTCCGCTACGAGTTCGGGTGTCACAACAATATGTGACCAACCGTTGGTTGTCAGGTTGACAACGCATTTGCGGCAGACCGCGCCGACAAGCCGCTCAAGCTGGCGGACGCCGGACTCGCGCGTATAGCTGATGATAATTTTACGAACCGCCTCATCGATGAAGGTAACGTCATTTCCATCGAGACCATGACTGGCGATTTGCCGAGGTATCAGGTGTTGTTTGGCGATTTGAAGCTTTTCAAATTCGGTATAACCATCCACCTGAATGATTTCCATGCGATCTCGCAGTGGTGGCGGAATTGTATCCAACTGATTGGCGGTTGCAATGAACATAACCTCGCTTAAATCAAAGTCTACGTTCAAATAATGATCACGAAATGCAGCATTTTGGGCTGGATCTAACACCTCCAGCAAAGCGCTGCTGGGATCACCTCGCCAATCAGCGCCGATTTTGTCGACTTCGTCGAGCATAAAGACCGGATTGCGGGTGCCGGCCTTTTTGATCGCCTGAATGATTCGACCGGGTAAAGCGCCGACATAAGTTCGCCGGTGCCCCCTGATTTCGGCCTCGTCGCGAATACCGCCAAGACTCATGCGGGTAAACTCACGCCCCATGGCGCGCGCAATACTCTGTCCCAAACTGGTTTTGCCGACACCTGGCGGTCCGACAAAACACAGTATGGTTCCCACCCCCGATGGTCCGAATTCAGCATTTTCTGAATTCGTTTTGCTACGACGAACGTTTAGTAGATTTCGAACCGACAAAAATTCAACGATTCGTTCTTTAACTTGGTCCAGGCCATAGTGATCCGCATTCAATACCTTCCAGGCGGCATTAATATCAGGCTGATCTGTGGTTAAAGCGCCCCATGGCAAATCCAACAGCCAGTCTAAATAATTTCTGACCATCGCATATTCGGCTGCCTGAGGCGTCATTTCGGCAAACCGGTCCAGCTCACGCAGCGCCTCGCCACGCGCCTCGTCACTCATGTCTGATTTTTCAATCCGGCGCCGAAATTCAGCAGCTTCCGATGCATCCTCTTCGGATTCTCCCAGCTCCTTTTTGATGGCGTTAAGCTGCTGCCGCAGGTAATATTCCCGCTGTTTTTGATTCATTTCATTTTGGACATCATTTTGGATTTTCTTGCCCAGTGAAAGGACTTCTTTTTCATGCGACATGATTTCAACTAACTCACGCAGTTTTTCCTTGACGCTTTCGATTTCAAGGATTTGCTGTCGTTTTTTGAATTCAATGTCAGCATAAGCAGCTGCCACGTAAGCCAGATGCAAAGGATCTTGAATGTTCGACAGTCCTTCGACGGCTTCTTTGGGAGCTGTCAGCGACATCGTAAAAACGTCTTTGCATAAGTCGCGCAGTGCACGATGCAGAGCCTCGGTTTCTAGATCCGCATCGGACAATTCGGGGGCCAGGGTAATCTTAGCCTTTAAAAAAGGTCTTTCGGTAAGCCACTGAGCGACGCGAAAGCGCTTTAATCCTTCGACAACTATAATGGTAGTGTTCTCCGGAGCACGGGTAACATATACAATTTTAACAATAGTTCCGGTCTTAAAAACCTGTTTTGACATGGGAAGTGCATCATCGTGTTGTTTTACCCCTACAACACCGAGCACTCGATCACCTTTTAACGCAGCATCCAGTATCTCAGCCGAATCGACCTTAATTGCTAAAGAGGTATGAATGGTCGGAAAAGCCACCTGATCTCTTAGCGGAAGGATTGGCAGTTCGTTTGGCAAGGCCTCTTTATCTACTACGATTAACGCATTGTC
>JASFEV010000108.1:0-13377 GCA_050124655.1 Desulfobacterales bacterium | reverse complement strand
GATAATCCGAATGATAGGTTTCTACTGCGCGGCCTCGCAATTGAGCGCAGCCGGCGCCGAGCAATAGCGACAGGCAAATCATCCAGAGGGTCATTTTTAAATGAAGGCAACTCATATGTTTCTTCGGTAGGCTTCTTATAAATTAATAATATCTAATTTACCGTCGATAGTCAAAATATCAAAAATCCCAATTTTTATAACGGCGGTATTGCCAATGGCTCCCAAATTATGTTGCCGTTTAGCGACTGCACCGATTGCCGGATCATACGGGAGTTTCCACCTTGTTGACACCATGCTTCAGGCGGTGTTAAAGGCATCCCGCATAAAAATATAAGCCATTGTAATCATGTTTAAAATTATTGTGCGACCGTATCTTTCGCTGCCCCAATAAATAAGAGATTACACTTGTTATCTGTCTGCGAGTGTTGTATTATTGCATCCTTAATTTTTCGGATTCGATATCGAATTGATGCATAACCTATTAAATTATAAGCAATTATTAGCTCAAAGCCATGGAAAAGCGCATTGTCACCTACGCTGCGGCGCCGTGGATTGGCTGCAGTTATGAACACCCGCAGCGCATCAGAAGAACCGCTCAAAATGACAGCTGGCCTCATCGGGTGGCCGTGGCGGTTTTAAAGATGAGGTGCCGCAAATAAGGTCAGCAAACAGGGTGGCCAATGCAAGCCACTTCAAGCAAACGGGAGTTGCACAAATGCTTACACGAATTGAATGGGATTGGGAAACTGGCAGCAAAGAAATTGCCGATATGAGTCAGTGGCAAAGTCAGTTCAACTGGGTAGAGGAGCCCTACGTCAGTCCAAATGGAGAAACCATCGCCGCCATCGTTAACCTGGCAGAGGGCGAATTTAATGTCTGTGTGAACGGCGAAACCTGGGAGACGGTATTTGATAAGATCTGGTACCTGCGCTTTGCGCCCGACGGCCGTCTGGTGGCTTTTGTATCTGAAATGGGTGAATGGACTGTGGCGGTGGACGGCCAACCCTGGGACCATAAATTCGGCTATGCGTGGGACATGAAGTTTAGCCCTGACGGACAAAATATCGCAGTCGCCGTCCAGCAGGACATGACCTATGCCATGGCGCTTAATGATCTTGTCTGGGAGGAAACGTTTTCCAATATGACCAACCCCACACTCAGTCCTGATGGGTCCCGGACCGCAGCCGTTGTGCAAGTGGGAGAATTTGGCGAAGGCGAAATTCACAAATTTCAGGAAGGTGCCTTTACGATGGCGCTGGACGGCAAACCCTGGGATACGACCTTCGTCAATGTCTGGAAATCGGCCATCAGCGCTGACGGTCAGAAGGTGGCCGCCGAGGTCCGGCTTAACCTTTACGATTACACCATCGCTGTGAATGGAGCCCCCTGGCCGCAAACCTATGGAGGTGTCTGGGAACCTATTTTTCATCCGCATACCGGGGCCGTCATCGCCCCGATCAGGTCCGGCGGCAAATGGCAACTGGCACAGGATGGACAGATCATCTGGGATCAGAAGTTTGTGCAGCTCTGGCACCAGATGGCCAGTCCCGACGGCAATGCGCTTGCAGCCATTGTGGCCCCCAAATTCGGCCGCTGGACCGTTGCTGTCGATGGCCGTCCCTGGTCGGTTACCTTTAAAGATATGGTAACCGATGCCGTTTTCAGTCCGGACGGTAAACGGGTTGCAGCGGCCGCCAAAAATGACGGCCACTGGCATATTGTTGTGGATGGTGTCGTCTGGCAGAATGCCTTTGATCGAGTCTGGCAGCCGGTCTTCAGCCCCACAGGCGAGATGATTGCCGCCAAAATCGAAAGAAATGGAAAATACAGCGTTGCGGTCAATGATCGCATCTGGGATCAAGCAGTCGATGTCATCTGGGATCCCATCTTTAGTCCTGAAAGCGATAAAATGATGCTGCGTACTTTAAAAGACGGTATCTATACGCGCAAGATCTTATCTGTCGAAGAAATATTACACTAAAAAGGGGGTGCGATGCACACATTATACAATTTTGTGAGCGGCCCATTGGTCTGGGTGGCATTTATCCTTTTTATCGGTGGCAGCCTTTACCGACTGATCAGCCTGATGGTCCTGGTTCACCGGAAAGAAAAATTTATTTATTCATACATGAGCCTGAAATACAGCCTGCGCTCCATTTTTCGTTGGAGCACACCCTTTGCCACCGTCAATATGAGAAGACATCCGGCACTGACGATCGTGGCCTTTGCTTTTCATATTTGCCTGATACTGACCCCGCTTTTTCTGCTGGCCCATGTCACCCTTTTCGAAGACGCCTGGGACCTAAGCTGGTGGACATTGCCCGAGGGGATGGCTGAATTCATGACAGTGATTGTGATTGCCGCCTGTGTGTTTTTCCTGGTACGGCGCCTGGTGCAACCGGAAGTTCAATTCGTGACATCCGCCTCGGATTATATATTGCTGGCAATTGTTGCGGCACCTTTCATTACGGGTCTTTTGGCATACTACCAGTGGTTTGGTTATCAAACGCTTTTAATTTTGCATATTTTGTCGGGTGAAATCATGCTGGTGGCCATTCCGTTTACCCGTTTGAGTCACATGATGTTTGCGCCGTTGACCAGAGCCTATATGGGCTCGGAATTCGGGGGGGTCAGGCATGCTAAAGATTGGTAAAAAAGCTATCTTAAAAATGCATCTAATAAAATAGGTTGAGCCCGTTGCCCGTTAACCCGTTAAGCCCGATAAAAAAGGAATGCTTTCAAATCTTATCGTGTTTACCGGCTCAACGGGCCAAACCGGCTCAACTGGCAAACCATAACAATAAAGATCGTCGCACAGGAGGACGAGAATGGCTGAAGCAGCGGAAAAGGAAAAAACAGAAAAGAAGAAGATCACAGATAAGGGGCTGGAAGTCGGTGCACAGAATCTGACCGAGGAGCGGATTCAAAAGGCCATCAATCGGGTTTTAAAAGGTGAATCCGGCGCCCGTCTCAAAGCCTATGTCGATACCTGTGTCCACTGTGGCCTGTGCTCTGAAGCCTGCCACTATTACCTGTCGCATGATAACGACCCGCACTATTCGCCGGTGGGCAAGGTCAAGCAAACCCTGTGGAAAATGCTAAAGGCCAAGGGCAAAGTCAGCGCCGATTTTATTAAAAAGTCGTCTGAGATTGCTTCAACCGAGTGCAATCTCTGCAAGCGCTGTGCCCAGTACTGTCCGTTCGGCATCGACATCGCTTACCTGATGCTGGTCGTCAGGCGCATCTGTCACCTGTTGGGGGTAACCCCGCGCTATATACAGGACACCGCCCACAGCCATTCCGTAATGATGAATCAGATGTGGGTCAAAGATGATGAATGGATCGACACCTTGCAGTGGCAGGAAGAAGAGGCCCAGGCCGAAATCCCCACTCTGCGTATTCCCCTGGAAAAAGAAGGGGCTGACCTCATGTATTCGGTTATCGGGCCCGAGCCCAAATTTCAGGCCCAGCTCATCTACCAGGCGGCGGTCATCATGGATGTGGCCGGTGTCGACTGGACCATGCCGGCCACCCCCGGCTGGGATAACAGCGATATGGCCATGTTCACCGGTGATAATGAGATCATGGGGCGCATTAAGCGGGCCCATTTTGATACCGCCGCCCGGCTGCGGGTCAACCGGATTGTCATGGGGGAATGCGGCCATGCCTTTCGATCGGTTTATGATGTGGGCAACCGCTGGCTGGGCTGGCGCATGCCGCCCATTCCCATCGTTCATGCCATTGACTTTTATTATGAATTGATCAAAGACAAAAAAATCACCATTGGCGAGAAATTTAAAGAAACCGTAACCCTGCATGACCCATGTAACGTTGTTCGCGGCGGCGGCCTGGCCGAAAAGGCCCGCTTTGTGATTGATGCCATCTGTGAAAAGTCGGTGGAGATGCACCCCAACCGCGAGCACAATTATTGCTGCTGTGCGGGCGGGGGGGTGATCAATTGCGGACCGCTTTACAAGAAGAAGCGCATAGAGGGTAACCGCATTAAAGCCGAGCAGCTATTTGCGGTCAAGGCCAGAGGCGCCAAAATCCTGGTTGCCCCCTGTCACAATTGTCACAGCGGCCTGGAGGACATCAACCATTATTATGGAGTGGGGCTTGAGATAAAATTCATCGGTGATATTTTATACGAGGTAATGGACAAACCGGCTGTTCAATAACAGATGACAGAGGTCACCAGAGGACCCGTCTACGCTTTTTCAAGCTACGCCGCGGCAAGCAGAAGACAGAGGCGAGATGACAGATACAAACGTACGGAACGCAGAGCATTACAACATGTGCATTGGAAGGAGTTAGCAGTATGAAAAATGGGATATTGCTCCTGATGACCCCTTTGTTTGTGGGTGTTTTGTTGATGCCGGCATTTTCGCAGGAGGACATGGAGGTGGTGGGTGACGCAGGCTTTTCCAAAAATGAGCGTCCCCCGGCAATTTTTCGGCATGATGAACACAATGAAAAGGCCGGTATAGATGAATGCAACGAGTGCCACCATGTTTATGAGGACGGGGTAAAACTGGAGGACGAATCCTCCGAAGACCAGAGCTGTTCCGAATGCCATGATGAGGAAGGCTCGGGTAACATGCCCGGATTGCGAAAGGCCTTTCATATGAACTGCAAGGGATGTCACCTTGAACAAAAGAAGGGCCCGATTATGTGCGGTACCTGTCACGTCAGGAAATAGACGTTATTTGTTATGAGTTCTTTGTTAATTGTCTGGAGAAATTAGATCGAAAATCATTGTCATGTTATAATAACAAATAACAAAGAATAGATAACTCAGAATTGAGCGCAAAGCGCTCAATTCTTCCGAAGGAGGAACCCATGCCTAAAAAGATCTTGATCATTGACGATGACCCGGTGGTCGTCAACTATCTAAAGGCTGTGTTTAGTGATAACGGTTATGCTACCTGCAGCGCCTCCAGCAGTTCGGAAGGGCTGGATGTCGTCAAAGCGGAAAAACCGGATCTGATCTGTCTGGATTTGCAGATGCCCGGTGAATGGGGCCCGCGGTTTTATCGCAAGCTGCGGAAAGATAAAGAATTAAAAGATACGCCGGTGATTATAGTGAGTGGAATTGATGGCGACCATGCGGTCAAGGATGCGGTTGCCTTTGTTAAAAAACCTTTTGATCCGGAAAAATTGGTGGGTATTGTCAAGAATACGATTGGTTAAAGCAATCTGCAAAATGCACTGGATGACTGCCTCGAAGATCGAGCCAAATACAAGCATGCGCTTGTTTATCGCGTTGGCAGGATGCCGGGCGGGTCATTTTCGAAATCGATCATAACGGCATTGGAACTCACCCGGCGACCGATGAAAAGGAGAAAATCGAATGAAACTGACGGACATCGCACCTTTAGAAAAATGGCTTGAACTTGAACAAAAAATCAACGCACGCTCCGGCTTAAATGCCTCGGTGTTTGACGTTGAGGGCGTGCGCATCACGGAATTCAAGCGCTGGGCCAACAAACTCTGCCCGGTTATCAAAGCAGATGAAAAGGGGCAGAACTATATCTGTGCCGTTGCGCATCAAAATATCGCTGCCCAGGCTGAGCGCACACAGCAGCCGGTCATCTCGGAATGTGATGCCGGTCTGATGAAACTGGTTGCCCCCATTTTTGTAAATGGTGAATTTTTGGGAGTTGCCGGTGGTTGTGGTTATATATTGGGAGACGGTGAGGTCGACTCGTTTATGGTCAATAAAACCATCGGCATCGACCCGGATAAGCTAAAAGAACTTTCTGCCGACATTCCAGTGATGACAATGGAAGAGGCCGAAGCCCACACCCAGTTTATTCAGCAGGGGGTGGATCAAATTATCAAGGCCCACAAAGAAATGAAGTAGCATTTTAAGCGTGCATCAACATCATTATGGAATATTCCAAATCTTAATACCCCTGCCGTTTCAACCCGATTTGCGTTTTGGAATTTGTGCTTTGGCCTCATAAATAAACAGGGCACGAAATTTGTCCCAAAAATCACCGCCTAGAATAAAAAAGCTGGCCACAAAAAAGAAAATGCCGATGCGAAAACGCCATCCGGGCGCTGGCGGCGCGCTGTTTCGATCCGTCGACGGTAACCCCTCTTTAAATAAAAAAACGGGGAGTGCGATCATCATCCTCCCAGTGATGTCCGTCTCCCCATTTTTTGAAAAGGTTTAGATTCAAACTACCGTCGTTTTCTGACGGTCCTTTTCTTTGCAGCCGGTTTTCTTTTGGCGGTAGTTTTCCTTCTGGTTGTTTTTTTCTTTTTAGCAGCCGGTTTTCGTTTAGCGGTGGTTTTCCTTCTGGTTGTTTTTTTCTTTTTAGCAGCCGGTTTTCGTTTAGCGGTGGTTTTTTTTCTGGCAGCGGTTTTTCTTTTGGCAGCCGGTTTTCGTTTAGCGGTGGTTTTTCTTCTGGTTGTTTTTTTCTTTTTGGCAGCCGGTTTTCGTTTAGCAGTGGTTTTTCTTCTGGCGGCCGGTTTTCGTTTAGCGGTGGTTTTTCTTTTGGCAACCGGTTTTCGTTTAGCGGCTGTCTTCCTTTTGGCGACGGCTTTTTTTGCTTTTGTTTTTCTCTTTGCAGCTGGCATGGCAATCTCCTTCTAAAGATTGTTTTTGGGGCAGGTATGGCTGCCTGTTCGAAAAAATGATCTCCATTTGGATCAAATGCATCTTGTACCTCCAAATATTATAATATACAATATATGGTAGGTCAATGGTTTTTTAAGTACAATTTATTAGAAGGCGGTCTTAAAATCGGCTCTCCCATTTTGCAGGCGAAATGACTCAAACGGATTTTAAACGGAAAGGATAAGCGACCCACCCGCATACACCCATTGCAAGGAATGCAAGCTCAGCGAAGAATTTAGAGCTCGATGGAGAAAGGTTTAGGTATTTGCAATCAGCCAGCGCACGATATAGCTCAGCAAGAAAGTGGCCGCCAAGCCGCCGCACCACAGCGCCGCAAACCACAACCACTGCCGTCTCTTATCAGTATGCGCTTTCATGAGATGCTTTTCCCCTGAAGATATAGTAGCAGTATCCCACATAGAGAAGTATCAACGGCAACATAACAGCCGTACCAATCAGCAGCAGTGATTGGGACTCAGGTGCTGCCGCTGCCTGCCGAAACGTAATTTCAAATGGTATAATGTAGGGCCACGTGCTGATGGCAATGCCGAGATAGCCGGTCAGAAAAACACCGAAGCTCAGTAAAAAAGGGCGAATCTCCCGGCCGGTATGCAAATCGCGCCAGATGATAATTAACATGATTAGACTGGCGGTCGGTATCGGCAGCAGCAAAAATATGTTTGGCGTGCTAAACCATCGCATGCGAATGTCGGGATTCATAATCGGCATGCTGATGCTGACGATTGCCAAAAATATCGCTACGTAACCGATAATATATGAGGCGCTCTTGCGGGCCCAAGCCTGGGTTTCACCATCGGTTTTCATCACCAGCCAGGTACCGCCTAACAATGCGTAACCAAACACGACCGCAACACCGGTCATAACACTGTAGGCATTCAGCCAACCGAGAGCCCCGCCTGTATATTGCCGCCCTTCGACTTCGATTCCCTGCACGATGGCGCCAATGATCATGCCCTGCATGAAAGCCGCCACAAGCGAGCCAAAATGGAACGCGTTACACCAGATTTTACGGGATTTACCGGTCGCCTTAAAGCGAAACTCAAAAGCCACCCCGCGGAAGATGAGCCCTAACAACATAATGATAACCGGGATGTAAAGTGCCGGCATCAGAACTGAATAAGCCAGTGGGAACGCAGCCAAAAGGCCGCCACCGCCCAGGATCAGCCAGGTTTCGTTGCCATCCCAAAACGGGGCAATGGAATTCATCATGCGGTCACGGCAGCGCTCGGTGGGTGCAAACGGAAAAAGAATGCCCACCCCGAGGTCGAATCCATCCAGCAGAATATATAGGAAAATTGCGGTGGCGATCAGCAGGTACCATATCAGCGGCAGATCCACAAAACTTTCAAAACTAAACATTCTGGCCTCCCTTCTCTCCCGCCAGGTCGGTAACAATGGGTGGTTTTTCGACCCCATGATCTCCGTAGGCTGCTGGTTCGCCTTCGGGTCCTTTGCCGATCAGCTTCAGGATGTAAAAGCTGCCGGCACCGAACACGAAGCCATATACGATGACAAAGGCGGTCAGGGAAATAGCGATGGATGTTCCCATTACCGGGGAGGTGGCATCGGATGTCCGCATCAGACCCTGAACGATCCAGGGCTGGCGACCAACTTCAGTTACAAACCACCCGGCCAGTACGGCGATAAAACCGGCCGGCGTAAGCGCCATGCACCACAACTGAAACCAGCGGGTGTCAAATAAACGCTTTCTAAAATAGAGTACAATTGCAATGACCCCGGTTGCAATCATCAACATACCGATACCCACCATCACCCGAAAGGACCAAAACACCACTGCCGCCGGCGGGCGATCCTCCGCCGGCCACTCCTTGAGCCCCTTGACTTCACCGTCAAGTTCGTGTGTCAGAATCAGACTGGAAAGTTTCGGTATTTCAATGGCGTATTTGGTCGTCTCCTCCTGCTGATCCGGCATGCCAAAAAGAACCAGGGGTGCACCGCGTTGAGTTTCCCAGAGGCCCTCCATGGCAGCCACCTTGGCGGGCTGATGTTTGAGCGTGTTGAGACCATGCAGGTCACCAAAGAAGAGCTGCATGGGTGCCACAAAGATAGCCATGATCATGGCCATGCCGAACATCACCCGGGCATGTTGCACATGACGCTGCCGCCACAGGTAATACGCGCCGATCCCGGCCACGGTAAAGGCGGTCGTCAGGTAGGCGGCGGTGATCATATGCACAAATCTGAAAGGAAACGAAGGATTAAAAATAATCTCAAGCCAATTGCTTGGATACAGCAGACCATCCTGGCCCACCCTGAACCCCTCAGGTGTCTGCATCCAGCTATTGGCCGATAGTATCCAGAAGGCCGAAATCAATGTTCCGACTGCAACGATGACCGTCGATGCAAAATGCATTTTGGGACTGACACGGTTCCAGCCGAACAGCATAACACCCAGAAAGGAGGCCTCCAAGAAGAAGGCTGTCAAAACTTCATAGCCCAGCAAAGGTCCGAGAACATTGCCGCCGGCGTCGGTAAATCTCGACCAATTGGTGCCGAACTGGAATGCCATGACCACTCCGGAAACCACCCCCATACCAAAGGTAACCGCAAATATTTTGACCCACATACGGTATACGTCGGCATAGATTTGATTGCCGGTTTTGAGCCAGCGCCACTCAATAACGGCCAGCCAGCTGGCCAGCCCAATGGTGAATGCTGGGAAAAGAATGTGGAATGCAACGGTGAATGCAAACTGAATACGTGCCAATAGGGTGGGATCTAAATTCTCAAACATGTCAGCTCTCAGCGTGAAATTTTGGGTTTTTAGATTAAATGGTTCAAGTGTTTAAACTAATGCCAGACAGAGGCCTGTCAAGAGGGTAGCTTCTATTATTGGCAAAGTTGGATTTTTGGCATCAAAGTCGAGCACTCTGGCCGTTTTAGGCCCGATCGAATAACATCATAATGATGAATAGAAACAAAATACTACCCGGAAAAACAAGCAAGGCGATCGCCCAATCCGTCCAGGAAGTTGACTTTGCTTCTTTTGGGATGATCAGCGATTCGTCGACATGTTCCCGGTTTTTGCGGACAAAGTCCTGAGCATAGTGCGGCATGACCTGATCGGCCATGTATCTCTTGAAGTCTTGATCGATCCGATCGGCGGATACCGACCAGCCTTCTGCAGATTTATGAAATAAATCATATTCGGTCCGCCCGGTCGCCTGTGAGATCGTGTAAAACGTATTCTCTCTTGCGATTATTTCAGCCCGGCCGTCTGTTTGGAACTTTCGAATCAAAAACCAAAACAGGTACCCGACGAGCAGCAGTGCGCAGATCCCTGCCGTTAAGTGATAAGCGGATGTCTGCGGGGTTGCACTATCGCTATTGGATGCAATTTGTGGCGCTTGCATCTGGGGCAACCTGTTAACGTTTTCGGGTCTATCAGCTGAACTCGTATAATAGACAACGGCCAGACCCATCAACAACACAAATGCCAAAAAAAAATTGTTCCTTGATATATGTTTCATGTCAGCCTCTTTTCTCGCCATGGCTGGGCAATGTTTTTTCATCAGGATCAACCCATAAGGCTATCCACTCTTACAGGTGAACTTTTTTCTACACTGAACTCAGAACGTCTATATTTTAAGATCTAATTGCGTATATTCAATTGCATTTGTCTTTTTTTTAGAGATGGTTGTCATCATCCGGGATTTTGTCAACACTTATGCCTGTTTTGATGACCTCTGATACATGAAGGGATTATCAAAAAAAATTTAAAGTTTAATGCTTGCGCAGATCGATGCCAGGCGATAGGAAGGTCTTAGCACTGCCTGGCGATCGAAGCGTCCCCTACTAAAAATTTAGAGCCGATCTGGCATTAAAAGCGAACTGAAAGAGGTATTTTTGTCCGCCACCCCTTACCGTTATTTTATTGGCTTATCATCGTTTGAAATACTGGCCATGTTTCGTCGCGGGCTGTTTTATGCCTATCTTTCCATTTACCTGCGCCACCATCTCGGCCTCAGTGTTACCGAAACCACTCTGTTTGCCACGCTGCCCATGGTGGTCAATGTGCTGGCTCAGATGCTGGTTTGGGGCAAGCTCTCCGATCGCCTCCAGATGCGCCGCACCCTGATCATCGTCGGTGAAGTGCTGGCCGCTGGCGGCACGGTTGCTGTCTGGTATGTTCATCGCCAATTTTCCGATCCCCATTCCGCCGGTTACGCCATCATCGTGGGGCTGACCATCATTGAAGTTTTTTGGTCGATGTCCAACATCAGTTGGAGTGCACTGGTTTCAGACATCTATGACGAACAGCAGCGTAGCCGCATTCAGGGGTGGCTTGCCAGTCTGGGCGGGATCGGACGCGTCATCGGGGTCTGGATCGGCGGTCTGCTTTATGACGGTTTGGGTCAAATGGTTGAGGGATGGGGATTTTTGGAAGGCCCGCTCTTTTTTGTGGCCGCCGCCGCTATGCTGATCTCTACCGTTCCGCTTTTTTTTCTGCCCGAGGGTGGTGTTGCGATCCATCCTGCCGCAAGGGCTTCAAGTGATTATGCCAAACAAACGAATTCGGCCGCTGCGGTCTATCTGGTCTTTTTAGTCGCGATGGTCTTTATCAATTTTGGCCGCAATTCGATTGCCATCATTTTTACCCAGTACCTCACGCTCGATACGGGCCTGGATCTCGACAGCCGCACCTTGTCCCAAATTGTCAACACGCAATCTATTGCCATTGTCGCCTTGGGGTGGACCGCCGGTTGGTTCTGTCGTCGTATCGGCAACGGCGCCGCTTTGCTGGCTGGTACCTTGGCCGCTGTCACCGGATTGTCGCTGCTAACCTTTTCGACGGCTCTGCCCATCATCTATGTGGCCTGCTTTTTACGCGGGGTAGGGGATGCGATCATTATGGCAGCCGCTTATACCTTTGCCTCCGTATTGATTCCGCCGCACTTGCGTGGGCGGTTGTTCGCCTGGTTTAACGGTACTTTTTTTCTGAGTTTCGGTGTGGCGGGTACCCTGATTGCCGGTCCCATTGTGGATGGATTGATATCGGCCGGCTATGCACAACCTTGGGCGTACCGGCTCTCATTTGCTGTTGCTGCCGGGCTGACCATCATCGGCCTGCTGATCCAGGCCGCATTGCTCTGGTTTCTGAGGAAACAGAAATTTGCTGTTGATACCCCGCAGCTTGCTGCCAAGTGATGATGCCAGCTATTAAACCCAATGCCGTAATGTTTATGAAAATTGCGTTTGAAATTTTTCTTACTTGATGGTTTAAATGTGCACTATAAACCATGTTTGCCACTCAGGCTCATCTAAATGAAACCAATAATCATCACCTTCATCGTCATGTTTTCAGCTTGGCCGTCGCTGGCCGCTGATGCACAAATTCAATCAGAAATTGATCATCTGATGCGATTTATTCACAGCTCAAATTGCGCCTTTATCAGAAACGGCAAGGCGTATAGCGCTGATGAGGCACTTGAGCATATTCAAAAAAAATATGACCATTTCAAATACAGGATCCAAAGCACCGAGGATTTTATTGATTATTGCGCGTCCAAGAGCATTTTAACGGATCAGGCTTATAAAATTGATTGCCCCGATCAGGATGTAGTCGAAAGCAAACTCTGGTTGCTGCAGGAGCTGAAACGATTTAGAAACAACTAATTGTTGCTCACCTGATAAACGGGCGCCTTCAGAAAAAAACTGAAGGCGCGCCTAGAACATAAAATTAATGATCATGACCGGTGTCATCTGCTTTGGTGGCATGCACGGTGCCATCTGGATGTTCCGGTGGTGAGTAAATGGAATACAGCTTCATTTTCTCGTTGTCTGATGTATTGATGACGTTGTGCTCCACACCGGCAGGAATCACCACTGCCCAGTCGTCTTCAACTTCGTGCTCTTTGCCATCTAAAATGACCTTCCCTCGACCCGCCTCGATGCGAATGAATTGATCGAGATCGTGAACTTCTGAGCCGATGTCCTCGCCCGGCAGCAGGCTCATCACCACCAGCTGACTGTGCCCGGCTGTGTGCAGCACCTTTCGAAAGTTATCGTTTCCCAGCGTTGCCTTTTCTATATTAATAACATATTCAGCCATTTTTATTCCTCCATTTAATTAAGTTTATTTTTCGCTTAAAAAGTTAGATATTGTAACCACGTTTTGTTTGTGTGCAACTAAAATGTCTGAAATATGGATGCAGTGCTCAAGATTGTATGAATGACTACAATTTATATGTACTTGTTCTTGACAAACTATTTGAAATTACTTATCTTATTACAAATACCGCTCTTTTACATACCCCACCTTCTACACGCTGTGAGCCATACGCTATGGGCTCCAAGCGCCAGCTTGGTTTTGGGGGCGAAACGGCTTCGACGGGGACAAAGAAGCTTGAGCTGCATACCGAGCGTCCTGTCAGCTCGTTAAAATGATGGGGCTTAACATAATCGCAGACGATTATGCATATGCCCGGGCCGCATAATTAGGCCCGCGTTCTGCCGGATCTTTCCTGCGGATTTGGTAAGAACGTCGACGAGCAGGATAGTCGCGTGTGCTTGCCTGTGACAGACACGGCGAATCTTTAACAGGCTAGTGTTTCTAGTATCCTGCCTGGAGGAGACTAGATGCACGAAATTCAGTATCCGGGATACGTATGTAGAGGTTCAAGTGGAATGTTTTCGGACGCGGGTTCGACTCCCGCCGCCTCCACCAGCCTTCGCCAAGGCTTCGGCTGGCAGGCCATCTTTTGAAAAGT
>JASFEV010000107.1:0-13466 GCA_050124655.1 Desulfobacterales bacterium | reverse complement strand
AGACTTTTCATTTTAAGGGTGTTCAGCCAAAAATCATTGTCTTTGTAAAATAGATACGGGTCGTAGGATATGGAGCGGGTTGCCAGCCGCAGGGTCTGAACATGCGGAATCTCTTTCAAACCGTCAATGGCCGTTAACATATTTTTTTTGTTTAAAAAGGGATCGCCGCCGGTGATAACAATTTCCTTGATATTCGGAGAATCGCCGACATAATCGACTGCGCGCTGCACATTTGCTGCCGTTGGATTGGCCTGGTTTCTGGAATCTTTATGTTTCCTGAAACAGAAGCGGCAATAAACCGGGCAGCTCATGTTGAGCAAAAAGATGACCCGGTTGCGGTACATCCGCTCTAAAAGGCCCTGATGGAACTGCCCGATCCAGGTGTTGACCTGCCCCACCGGATCCAATTCCTCGATAAACGGTGCATATTGATAGGCAACGTTTTTTGAAATCCGCATCTGGCGAATGGTATGCATCGAGAGCCTGACCGGATAGGTTTCGATGACTTCCTGGAGCGTGTCTCGCTCTGATTTATCTACCGCAATGTTGGTCAATTTTTCAAATTGGCTTACATCCCGAACCGAAATGAAGCGATTATCCGGTATGATTTTTTCCAGAAGCGACAAAACGAAAAGGTTGGGTAGCTGGATTTCGTTAATTTCAATCGGACCACCGTTGGCGCTGTTGGCTCTACCCAGTTTTTCGGTCATTTCTAAAAAAAAGCCCTGCGGATCATTGGCATAGCCTGCCGCATCCAACAAACGGTCGAATTTCGTTTGGCCGTCGCCTATACCGATGATGGCGGCAAAGGCATCGCCCAAAAGGTATGCCCCTCCGTAATGTTCGAGGAAACCAACCGCATCAGCGGCGAGCGCGGAAAAGGTGACATTTTTTTGTTCACCGGAATTGACAAATTCCACGCGATAGACTGTGTCTTCGAGATTCATTTCATCCACCTTCATGAGGACTTGCCATGTAAGTTTTGCACCATTGGCGTAAACAAGCGGCTGCACCGCAAATTGCAATGACGGCCGATATGCTTCTAGCGGCCAATATAGCATGGCCACATTGATTGTCAAATGCAACCTTTAACGTAAAAGTAAAGTCCATTGAAAACAAGTTCGCACCGCCATTGGATTGTATGCGTCACAGGTGTTTGTACCAGATGTTCATGCTTTCGATCCGCCCGGCAATATGGGTATTGTTGCACAATGTGCCGCCGAACCGATAGCCGTTTTTGACGAAGGTAATATTCATCCCGGCTGAGAGTGACCGGGCAATACTGTAAGCTGTCTGCATCCCCTGTTGCGTCATTTCAGCATCCATTGCCTTCAGCAGGCAGTCGGCCATGCCCTGACGGCGGTATTCGGCCAGGGTAGCAAAGTCTGTCATTTCTGCCGCCTGGTTGACAGGATCTATTTCCGCCGCAGCCAGCGCCACCATTTGATTGTTCTGGCGGATACAAAAATAGGTGGCATGACGATTAACAGAATCGATCAGATAATGCGGGTCGAAGACCGGAAAGGGATAGGTTTTATAAACCGCCTTAAACAACCGGCTCATCTCGAAGGCATCTTCCGGCTGACATTTTTGTACCTGAAAAAAGCGATCATAATGGGTGTGCGAGCCGGAGGGCTCGTATTTGTGCGCCAATGCAAGTACTTCAAGTATATCCCGTCGATTCTTGATTCGGCTGCGGTTCGTGGAGAAATATGTGGCCATAAAAACCGCATCCTCTCGATCCTTGAAATAACAAGGAATGCTCGCTTCCTGTTCGTAACCCGCCTGCGCAAACACATTTTGGTGGCGGCCGGGCGTTTTAACGAAAATTTTCTCATAGCCCTTGTCACGGGCAAGCTGCGCTAATGAAGGCAAAATTGACGGCACATCCCGCTCATCGAGTTTCATCACGTAAATGCGCCTATTGATCGGGCCATGCTGGACTATTGAATGACTTATTTTTTCGATGACATCGGGCATTTTGAGAGAACTGTAGCACCGAATTTTTCTGAGCGTCAAGTACCAAACCCGCAACTAAACATTGGAAGCGTTGAATTCGGATGTATCATTGCTGAACAATACCCATTGCCGGTTTGAAATTTGTGCGCATTTGCTTGAAAAACCGAAAGAGAAACTGATATCATCGAATTCATTGCATTCAGATAAACAAGCGGAAAGGAGAGCATGTGAAAGCACTTTCTCAGATTACACAGCAATTTACTGAATCTGTTATTCGCGAGATGACGCGTGTATGTATGGCCGAAGGCGGGATAAATTTGGCACAGGGATTTCCGGATTTTGATCCGCCGCAGGCGCTTAAACAAGCGGCTGTTGAAGCCATTGAAACAGGTCGCAATCAGTATTCCATCACCTTTGGTGAGCCCGATCTAAGGGAGGCTATCGCTGCCAAAGCACTTCGATACAATCAAATCAACTATGATCCGGACACCGAGATAACGGTGACATGCGGTGCCACCGAGGCGATGATCGCCACCCTCAAGGCCGTAGTGAATCCGGGAGATGAAATCATCATTTTTGAGCCCTTCTATGAAAATTACGGCCCGGATGCCGTCCTGTCAGGTGCCCGGCCCCGTTTCGTCACGCTAAAACCGCCGGATTGGACGTATGATTCAAATGCCCTGGCAGAAGCATTCAACTCCAACACGAAAGCCATCATCATCAACACACCGAACAACCCGACCGGCAAGGTTTTTTCAAGTGCCGAGCTTGAAGAAATCGCCGGGCTTTGCATCCAGTGGGATTGTCTCGCCATAACCGATGAAATTTATGAGCACATCATTTATGACGGCAAAAGGCATATCTCTATTGCTTCGTTGCAAGGCATGGCAGACCGCACCGTCACCATCAACTCCCTTTCCAAAACATATTCCGTCACCGGATGGCGGGTGGGATGGGCGCTGGCGCGATCACATATCACCAACCGAATTCGCAAGGTTCACGATTTTCTGACCGTTGGCGCACCAACGCCTTTTCAGAAAGCCGGCGTCTGCGCTCTTAATTTAGAAGCGTCCTATTATGCAACACTTCGGAACCGATATGCGCGAGCGCGCGACAGGCTCTGTGAGGCACTGGTGACGGTCGGATTTAACCTCGTGCCGCCCAGAGGCGCCTACTATATAATGGCTGATGCGGACCGCTTGATCGATCAGCTCGATGGAGGTAATGCGTATTCATTCAGTCGCAAATTGATTACGCTTGCCGGTATTGCCACGGTACCGGGCACGGCCTTTTATCATACAGCAGATTTGGGCAACAACCAGGTGAGGTTCTGTTTTGCGAAATCCCAAGCAACTCTTGAAGAAATTTGTTTGAGGCTCAATAAGCTTAAGCGGGCAGCAAACATTTAACGCTGCAGATGAAGCCGGGTGCATTATCGTGGTTGTCAAAAAAAAACGCTCCGATTGTGGATCGCTTTTTTGCGACAACACTTATGCCGCCATCCTTTTTTCGGAACAGTCGTATGACAATCGGCATAACTATCATCAAAGGATTTTCGACACCGGCAGCATCATCAGAGGCGGATATCGTATTTCTTGCGGATAGCCGCATCAACCTCAGCCGGCATGTAATCGGCGGTAGACCGGCCTAAAATTTTTTTCGCGATGTCGCGGGCCCTTTTCCAGGCATCGAGGCTGCCGGCATTGATCCACTTGTCGAGGTTTTTGGTATCAGTAACACCATTACCGTTAAAGTATTCCGTTTTCATGTACTTCATAGTGTGAGCCGATTTAATAAAATCAGCACCCCGGGCCGCAGCGTCGATGACATCCAGAGCCAGATGTTCCGGATCCGTCGGGATTCCAGCCAAAACTTTGCAGGACAATCCGATGATTTCATCGTCGATCACGAATTGCTCATGGGCCACGGTGATCATGCAATTGAGCATCCCGGCAGCATGGTGCACGTAGTTGGAGCCGCCCATTGCCGCCAGCATCGTTGTCATTGCTTTTTCCCAACCTGCCTGGGCATCGGGAATCTTGGCGTCTGTCAACCCGGATGAGTTGTAGTTCGGCACTTTGACATGGTTGGCCAGCTGATGAATCGCGGCATTCATCATACCGCATTCCACCGAGCCGCCCTGATAGCCTAAGTTCCATAGGTTGGCTCTGCCCGGAATCCCGCCATAAAGTACCGGCGCGCCGGGATGGATCATCTGACAGATCGCAATACCGGCCAGTTGCTCGGCATGCGTCTGAACGAGCGTGCCGGCCATGGTGATCGGTGAGGTCACCCCGGCCATGGGTGCGCAGGAAAGCGCAACGGGGATCTGATAACGTGCCGCCTCCTGCATAATGCGGGTTGAATGGGTGCAAAGCCGCATGGGGCTAATGGCAAAAGAGGCAATCACGGAAACAAAAGGTCGTGCTTTGAGATTTTCTAAATTGCCGGCAACCCTGGAAGCAATGTCCAGCATTTTGTGAAAACCATCGACGTCGTTGACACCAGCCATGACGTGTTTGGCGGTCGCTTTCAGGCAGGCATAGAACACATTTTCATCATAGAGTGCTTCAGGAATATCTTTGGGAATGCAAGGGCGCAGAAAAAAATGGATGTTGTCCAGCTGGTCCACCAGCCTTCCCAAATCATAGAGATCCCGAAGCGTGGTGTGGCGAACTTCCCCGGTCTCTAGATCGAGGATTTTGATGGCCGCACCCCCCGTGCCCAGATAAACGCGATCATCTTCAAGGTGCAGATCGTTTTCTCCATCGCGGCTGTACAGGACAACCCGGTGCGGCGCCTTGTTGACCTGCTCCATGATCTTGTCTCTCGGGAAATAAATACGGGACTGCTCGCGGTCCACCACCATGCCGAAGGCCTCTGTCATCGCGATGGTCTCATCCAAGCCCGCTTCGTATGAAAAACCGGTTTTCTCAAGCACAGACAACGCCGCCGCATGCAGGCTCTTCACCTGCTCGCGGCTGAGCGGCTGATAATGACCTCCCGGTAAACCTTTGTTACTCATAAATTGACTTCCTTATTTCAAGTTTTGGCGTTGCCGGCGATGTCGTGCCGGCTTTCAGCTATATGATTTCTGTTCTTTCTTTACGCTCCCTTATGCATGAGTTTGCATCCGCCGTAGGCGGACTGATGTTTCATGTAACGACCTAATCGAGAAAGCGCCCTGCCCCCTCAGTTTGCCAAACTTCTGGCCAGATGGGTGGCTGAGCTTGCATCCGGCGCGTAACCGTCGGCGCCGACTTCGTCGGCAAATTGCTGGTCAACCGGCGCACCCCCTATGATTATTTTGATCTGATCTCTCAGACCGCTTTCTTTTATTTCATCGATCGTGGTTCTGATCATCGGCATCGTCGTCGTTAAGAGCGCCGACAAGCCCAGCATATTCGGCTGATTTTCCCGGATAGCGTCCACGATTGTTTCCGGGGGTATGTCAATGCCCAAATCAACAACCTGAAAACCGGCACCTTCCAGCATCATGATAACCAAATTTTTACCAATGTCATGCAAGTCTCCCTGCACCGTGGCAAAAACAACCTTGCCGTACGGATGCATATCTCCTTCCACAAGTAAAGGCTTTAGCATCTCATCGATAATTTGCCCCATGAAATGAGCCACATCCAGGACCTCAGGTATCATTATTTCTTCACGCTCCATCATTCCGCCGACAATGTCCATACCCTTCATCAGGCCTTCATCCATAATTTCTTTTGCGGATACGCCCTGATCCAGGGCAAGCTGGACCAGTTCCCTGACTTTGGGTTTGTTGGCTTTAGCCAAATTCTTTGCAATCTGTTCAAAATTAGACATGACAATCTCCTTATTTTAACCCATAATCGGCACGTTTAATGTTTTCGCTTTGAATGACGAAGTGGTGGTTATATAGGACTGCCCGGCGAGGCGAAGCAAGCTCCGAGCCGAACATTATATTTACATCACCTCTTGCTTCCGTTGGGCGACAAATTCCGACAACCGGGATGCAACGGACGAATCGAAGTCGGGCTTCCGGTATTCAGACAATCGCCGCTGGACGACATCCGCAGCGATTTCATCGATGCGCTTGCTGCCGCCTTCCTGCCATTTCGGGTAGTTTTTGCGCTTCATAACCTCGGGAACAAAAAATTCACTCCAGCAGAGTTCAATCGTCTTGGGTTGGGTGAGAAACTGCCCGCCGATGCCCACCGCTTCGATCGCGCTCAGATTGAGCGTATCATCCGAGACTTCGAGCGGTACCATCATTCGCTTGATCATGGCCAACGCTTCTTCGTCCAACATGAATTTCGCATAGCTCATGGACATATATGAACTTAAAATACCACATGCATGCAGGATGAAATTTGCACCGCTTCTTACGGCGGCCAGCAGGCTAAAGGCGGACTCCAGCGTAGCCTGGGCATCCGGCAGGTGCGCATCTGTCAAACCGCCACCGCAGCGGCTGGGTAACTCGTAAAATCGCGCCATTTGGCTGGTGGCGGCAATGATGATGGATAGCTCCGGAGCACCAATGGCCAGTGCTCCGGTTTTCATATCAACGGGCGCTGAAGCCGAGCCGTAAACCACCGGCGTTCCGCCTCGAACGAGCTGGGAAAGGGTTAGTCCTGCCAGGATTTCAGCGTTCTGGAGGGCCAGCGCACCGGCTAAATTAACGGGACCGGATAATCCGGCCATGATAACGGATGTGATGACACAGGGTTGTCCCCCATGCGCCAGCGCAATCAAGGATCCGGCCATTTCTTGGCCGAATTGCAGCGGTGAGCGCGAGTTGATCAAGCCGATGGCCACCGGCTGTTCTTGAATTTTCTGTTTGTCGCCGAAAACGATGGCGGCCATCGCCAGACTGTCTTCAACCGCCTGTTTGGAGGCAGTGCTGCACATTAAAGGTTTATCGCAAAGCAAAATACTAGACAGCATCATATCCAGATAAGCCAGCTTGGATGGTCTGTCAGAAGGCTGCACCATTAAGTATCCGGTGACATCGATATATTTGGAGGTATGAATCAGCTTGCAAAAGTTTTCGTAATCCTGCAAGGTTCCCTTGCGACGCTCCCCAGCTGGGGTGATCACATAAGGCGCTCCATATCCCGGCGCTGTCACCAAACTGTTTGCATCAACCGACACACTTTTTTTGGGGTTGCGGGCTGCAAGGATAAAATGCGACGGTACGGTCGCCAGGGCCTGTTGGATGTCATTTTCAGCCATAAAAACGGTCTTGCCGTCTACCTTGAAACCATTGGCTCTAAAAATTTCCAAGGCCTCTTCGTTATTGAAGGCCACCCCCACGCGGCCCAAGATATCCATAGACGTATCGTGAATCTGCATCATATCAGACCGGCTCAACACCGGCACACGATCATATATTTGCTGAGTCATATTGTTTCAATCTCTTTCCAGCATCAGACCCGCAGCAATGCTTTGCATAAATGGGCCGTGTTTCTGACGCCGATGCGCGTAAATGGCCGCATGCACATCTTGTTCGTATCCAACCCACGCGCTCTTATTTAAAGGGATCCCATCTTGCCGTTTGTTTCTCGTATGACGGTGGAAACTGTTGCAGAAAAAGATCGTAGTAGTATAGCTCCTTAAAGGACGCAAATGGCATCCCGTATGCGGCCTTGGGGCGTTTTTTAATCTCTTCGGGGTCGACAATCGCCGCGACGATTTCATCCATGATATCGTCTATCCCGACGCCCATTGAAAAGCGTAATTTCTCACGGTTGGCGATCTGCTCGGGAAGCATGTCTCGAAAGGCTTCCCGTAATATATACTTTTCGATCTGCTTCTCACCGTATATTTTCCAGTCCATTGGAATCTTACGACTGAAGGCAACCACCCGCGGGTCCAGAAACGGAACCTGGTAGTCGACACCGCTGGCCATCCACCCTCGATCAAGCCGTCGCAGCGCCGTGTTATAGGCGATATCCACCAGCCGGCGGGCCAGCCGTTCCCGTTTTTCGGCACTGTTGACCTTAGGGTGCTTCAAAACCATGCGGTAACCGCCGAAAAGCTCATCGGACCCCTCGCCAACCAGCACACTGTTGCAGTGTTGTTTGGCCATTTTAGCGACATAGTAATTTGAGATTAAGCCGCTGATGCAATCCTCGTCGAAACTTTCCAGATGCCAGATGGCATCGGGGATGAAACGGATTATGTCCTCGTCTGTAATTTCGTAGATGCGGTGCTCCAAATTCAGAAATTCGGCCATCTGCCGGGCATTCGCCAGATCCGGGCCGGGCGTCCTGGCAATCGTGCCCGTGAAAAGAACCAGATTGGGATTGTATTCTCTGGCGATGGCGGCCACAATCGAGCTGTCCAGCCCCCCGCTCAAGGAGACCGCCCCAACGCCGTCCATGCGTTGGCGCACGGCTTCAATCAACAGCTCATGCAAAATTTTGGCAGCTTCGCCCGGGCTGCCGCCGACCTCGGGCACTTCGGGCTGGAAAGCCTCGAAGGCCTTGATGCCCTTTTTGGAGCTGTAAATATAGCCCGGGGGCAGCTCCTCAATGCCGAATTGAACGTGATCGACGAGCCCCTTCATCTCGGTGCTGAAGTAAAAAATGCTGTTGTTGTGCCCGAAGAAAAGGGGCCGCGCACCGACATGATCCCGGGCCAAGACGACTTCTTCGTCTTTTTCCACAACGGCACACGCAAAGCTGCCGTTCAGCTGTGAAAAGCAATCTCGCTCGTATTTGTCGTAGAATTCTTTGAACAGCTCCAGATCGCTCATCCCTTCGGGACGCTCATTGAACAGTTCGCCGTCAAAAAGGATGTAAGGCGCTTCATCCAAAGCGGTGCAACGGGTCCGGCGGGGCGACAGATTGATTTCATTGGCTCCCACGGCACCGCGATCGTCATAAAGCGTGCGCACGACGGAATTGTCCGGACCGCGGTGGCGCATCAATCTCAGCATTTTGCGCATCTGGCCGGTGCTGTCGATGTCGAGTTGGGCGTGCTGCGAAATAATGCCTGCAATACAAGCCATTTTCTGTTCTCCTCCGCGTTTTTGTTTATCATTTAAAAATATGGCACCATACCCGACATTTTTTAATTTCCCTAATTCTTTGTTGCGTGATGTTTCAGATCCCCATCAACGGTGCCCTGAACCGGCTGTCTTTCCTCGTCAAAATCAAATCCCGTCCAGATGCCGATCGAATTGAGAATCGAATCCTGAGGATGAAACTTCCTGAAAATCTGAAAATAATACGCCGCTTCCTTACTGTTGATGTGAGCTTGTGGATAGCGGGAACGAATCCGCTCAACCTCAGCATCGCGTATTTGCTTTTCCGCCATTCTGGCACCAAGACTTTCGCAGCCGGCACCCTGGGTATATTGAACCTTGTAACGCCAAAGAATCTCATCCGGCAGATAGCCGGTGTTCTCAAAGGCTTTGCGCAAGATCCATTTCTCTATCCGGGCGCCGTTATGTTCGCGTATTTTAAGCCCCGGTGCAATCTTCATCGCCAGGTCCACCATGGCCACGTCAAAAAAGGGGACTCTGAGCTCCAGGCTAAAAAGCATTCCCATGCGATCCGCGCGCTGAAGATTAATATTGTGAACACTGGCGGTGCACCGCCGGGCTTCGATATTGAGCTTTTCAGGCGCAAAACGCTTCATGTAGTGATAACCGGCAAAGAGCTCATCGGCACCTTCGCCGGTGAGAACCACCGTCACATAATCGGCGGCCAATTGACAGGTAAAGTAACACGGTACGGCACAGCGCACCAGCGCCGGATCATAGGTTTCGAGTTTGCGGATGACCAGCGGAAGGGCTTCATAATAATCATCTTCTGAAAATACGAGCTCATGGTGGGTGGCGCCGATATGATCAGCAGCAATTCGGCCGGCTTTCAGATCGTCGCTCAATTCGCCGTTCGCATCCCGCATGCCGACGGCAAAAGTGTGCAGGCGTGGAATGTTTTCAGCAGCAATCGCAGCCACCAGGCTGCTGTCCAGACCGCCGCTGCAAAAGGAGCCGACCGGAACGTCCGGATCTGAAAGCAGTCTGTCCTTGACCGCTTTGATAAACGTCCGTCGAATCAACTCTCCGGCCCTTTCGACATCGGCAATGGGATCATCCTGTACCTCGGGTACTCGGTAGTAGCGCACAAAGCCGTCACGCGAGGTGTAATAATGCCCGGCCGGAAACTCGTGCACTTCATCGACGCCTGCCAGGGTCATGGCGCCCAATTCGGAGGTAAAATAGATCCGTTCCCTGTCATAGGCGTAATAAAGGGGCTTGATGCCGATGGGATCCCGCGCCAGCATGACGTCAGATCCATCGAAAATGGCAAACGCGAACATACCGTTCAGTTTTTTGACACATTGTGGACCTTCTGCTCGGTAAAGGTGCAAAATGACCTCGGTGTCGGAGTTTGTCTTGAAACGATATTGGGGCGTCAGATCATTTTTAAGTTCTGCGAAATTGTAAATTTCGCCGTTGCATATAATGCCTGATGCGCCGCCATTTGTCAGAATGGGTTGGTGGCCGTGGGCTACATCCACTATGGATAGCCGGGTGTGGCCCAAAACACCGTTTTCGAAAATATGGAGGCCCCGGTCATCCGGGCCGCGATGCGGTAAGGCATCCAGCATGCGATTAACCGTTTGGGTGTCTTGGCTGCCGATACAGCCTGCGATGCCGCACATAAGATATCCTTTCAGCGATAATCGTTGAAATATTCGTTTGGCCGTTTATTTTACAATAAATATTGCTATTTAAAATTATTTTAGTTATACTTATTTGAGTTAAAGGTTTCTGTCAATGATTTAATCCGGCGGCCTTAATGAAAAAACCTCTATGGGCGACGCGTTGCTCAGGGGCAGTCCCGCGTCTAATCGACCGGCAGGTGTGGAGTGCGCAACGGCGAGGTAAAAAAGTTGCCTTGACCTCAGATAGATGTTTTGTTAGCTTTGACGGACCGTTGATGTGATAATCTGCCAAGGGGCCGTCGGTTAGCGGCCAACCAGGATTTGAGTTTTTTAGCGTCTGAGATATGTTTATTTCAGAATAGGTGTTTTGCATGGCAATTATCAGAAACTCACAGATGACCAGGGGAAAGAATATCACCCTCGAGAAGAATAGAACCACATCTTCGCCCGACAAGGTCAAGGAGGTCATCTTTTTAATCCGAAAGCTTATGCATGGTGCCGAACTGTATACCAAAGAGTTGAACAAAAAATATTCTATTACATCGGCCCAGCTCAACTGCCTTCTGGCACTTTACGAAAACGGCCCGCTGCCGCCCTCTCAAATTGCCCGGCACATGATGGTCAATTCCAGCACCGTCACCGGCGTCATCGATCGCCTGGAGCAAAAAAGCCTCGTCCGGCGCCAACGCAACTCACCGGATCGTCGCATCATAAACATCCAATTAACCTCTGACGGAAAAAAAATGGCAGAAGTTGCCCCACCGCCGATCCAGCAGCGCGTCGTAGATGGACTGCAACAGCTGTCCTCCAAGGAATTGAATCAAATTATCCGCTCTCTGACCAAGCTTACCCAAATGCTTGACCTTCAGCATCTTGAAGTCCAATGAACGATGCGGGACACCCGCCACCGTTGGTTTCAATTAGCTGAGACAAAACCTTGAATTGGAATCTTGACAGCCGATTTTTTTTGGTGTAATCATTTCAATTAAAAATATTATAGAATAAATTAATTTAATAAAAAATATTTAGCCGAACCGTGTGTTCGACGGTCAGGATTTGATCGCGGGTATGCATCCCAGGCGATAGAGGAGGCAATCATGAAAAGACTCGACGTATCCACTCATATTAGAAGTGTATACGGTATGATTGAATTACGCGGATATATCACAGATGAGCCCAATGGTAATTTAAAGAGTCGCCCCGTTCTCATCGTAGAGGAAGTCGTGGGCGACTTTCCGCCCTGTTTCGATAATTTACTGGGCAAATACGCGCCGGAAGATATCTTTGAAGCCGTGCTGAGACCGGAAATGGCACCCAATGTAAACCAAACTTACCCCCAACCGGTCAACTTTTCGCCGGTCCATTTGAGAAAGCCACCGGAAACCGAGCAAGAGATAAAACTGGCGCACAAAGCATTTATCGATGCCTTCAGCGACAATTCCGGTTTTCGTCCGGGGATTGAAACAATCGGGTGGCTTTATGGCGAGACGGCTAGAAAAATGTTTGAACAGCCGAGCGTGACGCAAAACATAAGGCCGGCAACATAAATAGAAGCCTTCTTAAAAAATGTCACTTGGCCCCATATCTTTGCTGGTGACGCGTTTCAATTCATCAATCCGCCACGGTGGACCTGTAGTCTACGACCGACAAAGCGTGCTCGATCACACGGAAAGTTGCGTTAAGTGGGACTCTTGAATCTGATCCGAGGTTTTTCGCCCCCTCCTAATATTGTGCCATAGAAATAACTTACAAATTCAAAGCTGGTGACAGGTTACTGATTTCGTCGGCGAATTGCGCCGTGCAACAAATATCCGTGAACTGTCATCGAAAGCGTCTGTCCAGATAATCGGCAAATCGCTGCAGCACTTCGGGAAAGTTTTCTCGGCCATAACCGACTCGAACGTGATTATCACCAAACATGAACATCCGCGAAGGTAACAGCATGATCTCTGCTTCTTTGACGAGTTTTTCGCAAAATTCAAAAGTGCTCTGAGAAATGAGCGATCTGGGAAAACAAACCGAACCGCCCAGGGGCCGATTCCAGCTAAAACAATCTGAGTATTCGTCAAAAAATCTGTCAAGTATCTTCACGTTTTTGTCTATCCGTGCTTTCTGGAGACCAATAATCTTATCTTTGTTCCGCATCTGACAAGATTTTCCAGAATATGGTGTCGGGCACATCCACAGGTGGTATTTGCGGAGGTTTCGATAAATGAAAATTGTTTCGAATAACTAAAAGTTATCTCAAAAATAGTAGATTACGTCCAAGGGCAAGGCAAAAACCGATTTAAAAGTGGAGCATACACGAAGTATTCGAGCATTTTGAATCGGTTTCCAACGCAGGCATTGGGCGTAAGATGCATTTTTGAGATAACTTCTAATTGTCTGGGCTCAAAATATCAGAGTAGGCATAGAGGAAGAGGAATTTCGTACTTAAATTTTTTCGATGACTTAAATCTTAATAGCGGTGATATGATTTGCTGTCACCGCACTTTTACGATGACAAAACTATAGTCATCATCCAGACTTGATTCGCCTCGGAAACGTGAAAGTCCCGCTTCAATTTCCTGAGCGAGCCCGGCTGCAGACAGATGGGCGTAGCGTCGAATCAGACGACAAACGCGTTCCTTGCCGAACATAACACCGTCTTTGTTGAACGTTTCTGACAAGCCATCGGTAAATGCCATAAAGATTTGCCCATCTTTTGCCTGGATGGGATGCTGTTCTTCGTACTGGGCGTCTCGCATAATACCCAAAGGGACACTCTTGCTCTTTAGCTCAACAAAGTTGCTGGCAACCGGATCATAAACGATCGGTGCATCATGGCCGGCAGCCGACCATCG